>JAWWCH010000156.1:0-5283 GCA_033720575.1 Marinirhabdus sp. | reverse complement strand
CAATGTGTACATGTCTAATAGATATTGCTCTTGCTTTTCAACATCCTGTAAACTTCCGTAGATTACCGCCTTTGCATGAAAAAAGCTTGGATGTAAATGCCGAACCACATCTTCTTCTATTATGGCTTCGATTGCATTTAAATGCGTGAGTGCGAGATCCGGTTGGTTGTTCTGATCGTAGGAAAAGGCGAGTGCAATATTATAAAAAACTATTCGGAGTGAATCCTGCAATTGAGTCGCCAATTGAAGTCCCTCTTTTTTAAGTTGGATGGATTCGCTCAAATTTCCCAATCTAGATAGATTGCTCGCATAATCTTCGTAGATAATAACTTTTGCTGTATTGCTCGTGTCCTTTGATAGGAAGTATTTGAACAATTCTGAAGCCTGCGTAGGATCTTCATTTCTAAGAATACGTTGCCCCAAGGCCTGATAGGCTTCTTGCTTTTGCTGCAAAGTTCCCGTAGCATATGTGGCTACCACACTGTCAATCTGCTTTTTTGTGGTTTGCTGCGCAAATACATTTAATGTAGCACAGAAACTCATACATAGCAATAGTGCAATTTTTACAAATCCGTTAAACGAAGTGTCCATGTTGAAAAGATAGCAGTTTTTTAAAAAACCAACGCCCATTTCTATTGCCCAAAGGATGTTTGGTGCCCGATTTTGGTTTAATATCCGTATAATGTTTTGGCGGCAGCTTCATATACGTCGCCCGCGGTCCATCGCGGTGTGTTAGGGTCATTGCCAATGAGTCGTCCCGACATCACATAGGCTCTAAAAAACTTGGTGAGATAGTCAAAATCCATAGAATCAGCATGATCACCCGGTCTATGGTAATATTTGGTAACTTCACCATCAAAAGAGGTGAAACCCATAGAGAAAGTGGGTGCAGGTATGCCCTTTTTTGCAAAATGCACATTGTCACTTCTATCAAACAACCCTTGTTCTGGGGCAGGATCATCTATGGCGGTAAGTCCGAAAGTGGAAACCGCATTCTTGATGTGGGTTTCGGCAGTAGTTCTCGGTAACCCGATAATGGTGGCTTTCGTGGTATCATTGTAACCGCCATTATCGCTGTTGAAGCAATATACCATTTGTTCCAAAGGAAGTACGGGGTTCTCTACATAGAACTGACTCCCTAACAATCCTTTTTCTTCACCGGTAAAAAGTATGAAGAGTGCCGAGCGTTTCGTAGGGTATTTCGCTAAATTCTCGGCCATGCTCAATACTGTGGTCGTTCCAACCGCGTTGTCACGTGCTCCATTGTAAATGGTGTCTCCGGTGGTGTCAGGGGTTCCAATCCCCACGTGGTCGTAATGTGCTGAATAGATGATATATTCATTTTTTAAGTTTGGATCGGTTCCTTCAACAACACCTATCACATTCTGTGAAACCACCTCTGTTTTTTTCGAAGCACTTAGACTCAAAGCTAGGGCATTCTTTTTTTGGCTTTCAATAGAATTCAACATCGTTCCGTTTGAATCTTTCACCCACACATACGGAATTTTTGCTGTTTCGGAAGAATTTTTCGGAGCAGCAATTTCTAGAGAAGGGGCATTGAAATTGTGGTCAATAAAACTCCATATCTGTTCAGGAACATCTATCAATTCTACAATTCCGATGGCTCCGGCTTTCTCGGCGGCTGCTTGCTTTTTTTGAATCAGTCCAAAAGCACCCTGCGTGTCTTTAACGCTTGCACTACCTGCTTCTACCAGTACTACTTTTCCTTTTACATCTTTTCCCTTGTAATCTTCCTCTAAGCCAAAACCTACAAAAACAGCATCTCCAGTATAGCGAATTTCTTCAGCAGCCATAGCTACGGCATGTTTTGTGGCTGTTCCGTTAAGCGTCACGCGAAGCATTGGTGGATTCTTTTTTTCGAGGAGCACCTTTTGGTAATACGTACCTGTTTTAGGATTCGGTTTCACACCATAACCGCGAAACGCATTGGCCAAATAGGCCGCAGCAATCTTGTTTTCTGGCGTTCCTGTTTCGCGCCCTTTCAACAAGTCGTCAGACAAAAAATAAATATGTCCCTCAATGTTCGATTTGGAAATGGTTTCTTCAACCAAAGCCTTATCGTTTTGGGAAAAAAGTGCGATCGTGCTGCATACGAATATTAGAAGTGCTAGTTTTTTCATTTGGAGTAATTTTAGGTGCCTGAAAGATAGTTAATTCTGTTTGATTGGCTGTTTCGAATAAATTAAACGTACCTTCGCCCCTCACAAAGAGACATCACCCAACTTCAAATGTCTTTCAAATACATTTTATGTCATTTAAAAACTTAGGGTTATCTAACCCCTTGCTGAAAGCAATCAGCGAAAAAGGATACACACAACCAACTCCCATACAAGAAAAAGCCATCCCTAGAATCCTTGAAGGAAAAGATGTATTGGCTTCAGCGCAAACCGGTACAGGAAAAACCGCCGGATTTACCTTGCCGATGTTACAAAAGTTAAGTAATGGGAAGCAATTGCACAATCGCCCAGTACGCGCATTAGTGTTAACACCTACACGAGAGCTTGCAGCTCAAATTCTAGAAGACGTTAATACCTATTCAAAATACGTGGATATTAAATCTACCGTGATTTTTGGTGGCGTGAATGCCAATCCGCAAATAAAGACCCTGAAGCGGGGCGTAGATATTCTCGTGGCTACCCCAGGCCGTTTGTTAGATTTGCATTCGCAAGGCGTTTTTTCATTGAAAAATGTAGATTTTTTGGTGCTAGATGAAGCCGATAGAATGCTCGATATGGGTTTTGCCCGTGATCTCAATAAAATTTTGGCGGTGCTACCTTCAAAGCGACAGAACCTGTTGTTTTCAGCTACATTTTCAAAGGAAATCAAGAAATTAGCGCAAAACTTCCTGTACCAACCGGTACTGGTGGAAGCTGCTGCACAGAATGCCACTGCAGATCGTGTAGATCAAATTGTCTATAAAACGGATAAGTCGAAAAAAGCTGATTTGGTAATAAAGTTGATTTCCGAAGGCGATTGGCAACAGGTGCTCATCTTTACCCGGACCAAGCACGGCGCGAATAGACTCGCACAGCGATTGCAGAAGGCTGATATTTCTGCTGCTGCCATTCATGGCAACAAGAGTCAGGGGGCACGAACCAAGGCATTGGCTTCATTCAAGAGCGGAAGTGTACGAGTGTTGGTTGCCACCGATATTGCGGCACGCGGATTGGACATTCCGTTGCTTCCGCACGTGATCAACTATGAATTGCCCAATGTGCCAGAAGATTATGTACACCGGATTGGAAGAACTGGTAGAGCAGGCGCAAGTGGTGAAGCCATTAGCATTGTGAGTGTTGACGAATTTGAATATGTTGAAGGTATCGAAAAACTATTGGGCGAACAATTAAACCAACAGGTTGTTCCAGGTTTTGAGATAACCGAAACATTAAAAGAGGTATTACAAAAGAAAGCCGACAATAAAGTAGCGAATCAACCCGGACGCAAAAATCGGGGCAACACTCGGAATACAAGAACCTCCGGGAATAATAAGAAGTCTTCGTCAAGAAAGAACAGAAGGTAAGTTCTGCCTATCGATAAAAAGGAATTTTAAGCCCTAGGTAGAAATCTACGCGCTTGGAACTCGAGCTCAACAAGTTGGTTAAAATGGTGCTTGATCCAATATGCACAGGGCCTAGTTTCCCTCCAATCCCCCAATTCAATCCGGTGTATTGATACACGCCAATAGGTGAATAAATTCCGAAAACTTTACCTTCATAGCGTGGTGTAACCGCAAAATAACTGTTGATACGGTTGGCTCTGTCGGTTTCGTTATTTACCAACGTCAGACTGGTCTCTGCTGCGACAAAAAGCCGATCGTTTACGTTGTAATCAATGAATGCATTGACGGCAGAAGGCAGTTTTATCTTAACATCCTCTACGGTGGTTGTGAAATCGTAATTGATTTTTAATACTTCTTCCAGGTCGTCTGTGTCAAAAATATTTGTGTCTACCGTGTCGTCCAGTTGAAACCTGTTGGTTTCGGCATCTTTGTACTTGATCCCTCCAATATCTGTAATTGAGAGTCCGATACGGTAGTGATACAAATCTTTCGTATCCTCTGAATGCACTTCGTAAATCCCTCCTATATCTAATCCAAAACCTGTCGTGATTCGGTCAAAACCAATATCGTCATTGTCGAAATCTACCGTTCCTCCGTACGATAGGTCACCGGTAGAGGTGAGCAAATCATTATCGGCATCATAGTCGGCATCAATTTGGGCAGCCGTAAAAAACAAACTCCCGGCGCCCCCAAGATATTTTAAGGTTCCTCCAACACTAAGCCTTCTATCGTCTGAATCTAGGATAACCCTTGAGTAGGAGAGGCCGATCTCACCCCAGGCGTGAATATTTCCATTGAAATTTCGGATTTGAGCAACAAAATCCTCATCTTCATCAAAATTGTTGCTGATTTCTTTGTACAACGTACCATTGATGCGGTTCAGATTGAAAAAGGCTCGAACCCTTGTGAAGAGACCGATAGTCTGATTGGAACCAATATTGAACATCACTGACGGACCTAAAACATCGGTGCTCAAAAAGAAATTGTTATCGTCTTTAGGTGATTCTTCGGTGTCTTCTTCAAAATCAAAGCCATCAGACAGACCAGTTAGATTTCCAAGGTTAATTCCGAAGTAGTCACTCCCCACATTTGGATTGAGCGAAAATACATTGATATCAACTGCGAAGGGAGATAGTGCTCCGTGGGCCGGATTTTTTGTGATCCCTTGTATGCCCGAATAGAATCCAGTAGTGGTACCCACAACACTTTGAGCATGTAAGGAACAGGCGCAGAGCCATAACAGGAAAGTGATAAAATAGCGAGATGTCATCATGAGGTTGGTTTTGATTGATAAATATAGGGATTTTGTCCCGCCTCACTTGTACCCCCTATTGGGTATTTCAAAGGCAAAATGATTTCATAAGCTGCGTCATGAAATCGATCTTAAACAGGCATGAAACGTTAGTGGGCTGTTAAAAATGGTAAAATTAGTATTAAAATTCATTCGTGCTTGCAGGTTTTCCAACCCATCCTAGTTAATTTACAATAGCATAGAACATTAGACATTCTTAAAAAAAAATTCAGGAGATTTTAAAAGTAAGTTGTTCTATCTATAAATGAATAAAACAATCTATTATGTTTAAAAAATTACTTTCACTTTGTACAGTTATACTTTCAATTTCAATCGGTTTTAGCCAAAACCCAGATCCAAACTGGACCTTCTTGCGTCCAGATAATACAGGAATAGGTGGTCAATTACATTT
>JAWWCH010000155.1:0-5296 GCA_033720575.1 Marinirhabdus sp. | reverse complement strand
CCGCACCTGCAACCGTTTCATATTCTGAAAATTTTTCAAAAGTAGTACACGAAATACCTTCATAATCAAGTACCTCTTGGAGTAACGATCGCATGGATGGATCATCATCAAAAACTAAGGCGTGTAACTTTTTTTCTCTTAATGTGCTTTTTTCCAGCCCCGCAACTTTTTGGGGTTCTGGAATGTCAATCTCAGCAGCTTTTTCTAACGGAAGTATCACCGAAAACGCACTTCCCGAACCGAGCTCGCTGATCACCGAAATACTTCCGCCCAACAAATGCGCCAATTGCTTGGAAATGGCCAATCCGAGTCCGGTACCACCAAATTTGGTAGCTGTGTCGTCTTCGGCCTGCGTAAATTCTTTAAAAATCAGTTCTTGCTTTTCAGGTGAGATACCGATTCCGGTATCCTTCACAGTTATTTTTACTGAGGCATCTTTTTCGGTTTCTGAAATGATTTCAGCCATAATGGAGACCCTGCCCTTTGAAGTGAATTTAAAAGCATTGCTCACCAAATTGAGCACAATTTGACGAATGCGAAGCGGATCGCTTTTAAAATATTGCCGTTCCAACGCATCTGAAATCACGAAGTGGAGCTCAACCGGAACATCGCTATATCGATCTTTTACGGCTTTCCCAGATTCATAAAGGATGTTTTGTAAAGAAAAAGGAACATGCTCTATTTTCAATTTGCCCGCCTCCAATTTTGAAAAATCGAGCAAATCGTTCACCAGTTCTGTTATAAATTTTGAACCACTGGCAATTTGAGCGGTATAGTAGGCCTGTTTTTCGGTGAGCGAGGTATTTTGGAACAATTCGGTATAGCCCGAAATGGTATGTAAGGGTGTTTTTAAATCATGGCTTACTGTGGCGATCAGTTGTTCCCTGCTACGCAACACTTCCTCGGTTTTCTCCTTCGCTAGACGAAGTTTTTTCCGCAGTCGTTCCGCTCGGAAGAAATCGGTTATAATGATGTACGAGAAAAGCAAGATTACCACCAGCCCAACGATACCCGAAATTTTCAACACGCTACTGGCTTTTTCCATGGAACGTTGCTGACTCGTTTTTTCTTTTAGGTAATTTTCGGTGATCTGCCGATCGAAGGTAGTGATCAGCTCTTGCAGCTTGTTTGAAATGATCAAGTCGTTCGCGAACAATTGCGCCTCCCGTTCTTTGAGTTCTTCCCTGTTTTTCCCTTGTAAATATTTCGCTTCCCGAACGATGTACCGTGTCACGGCAATGGTTGAATCAATAAAGCGAGCGTCCACTTTCAGGGTATCCAACCCTTGTGAAGCATTCATGAGGTCGAGCAGTCGTTCCTTGGCTAGGCGTTCTCGTCTGCTCATACGCTTATTTCGAAAAACTTCCCTGAAGGTTAGTTTTCCCGTATTGTTTTCAAGCCTATTGAGCTCACGCAGAATATCATCTAAGGTTGAATCGTCATTCATTTCCATAGAGAGTTCTCGCAGAGCGATAATATTCTTGTATTTGGAGATCAAAAACTTTTTGATACTATCCAATTGGCTTTTCTGTGCTTCATCTAGCGTAGATTGCCGGAAATCGGCTATAGATTGGTATAGCGAATCTACTTTTTGTTGAAATCTCTCGAAATCGGCTTCATCTTCAGATCGAAGTGCTAACCTAGAAAAACTATCGGTTTCATACACCAAATTGATCAAGGATCCGGTTTCAACCACCTTTTTTCCGTCATTGTTATTGCTGGCGTCTAAATACGAACGAAGTTCAGAATACAGAAAAATACTTACGATAACCGATAGAGCAGAGAGTACTAAATAGCTCAAGATAATCTTGATGGGGAAACGCGTTTTCTTAGTTTGGGCCATAGCTAAGTAAAGATAATGAAAAACGATTCGAAAATGTTTAAAATGTGATGGACGTTGTGTACTTTTGCCCCACATCTCAAAGGGGTGCTTTTTTACTTGCCATAGCAAATAAAACGGCTGAGATTATACCCATAGAACCTAGAACAGGTAATGCTGTTTAGGAAGCCGAGCGTTAAGAAAATGTCCAGTGGACATTTTTAGCGAGGTGCGGGAAGGCGGGAAGGCGTTTTTTCTCACTTTGCGTTAAGAAATGTCCAGCGGACATTTTTAGCGAGGAGCTTACCGACGAGCTGGAGATATCCTATAGTCGGAAAAACTTTTAATAACAAAAACAGAATAACGCCCCTTTTATTCGTAAACAAATCTTTACGAATGAAAACGTTACGAATTACTACAATTTTGGCCTTTGCTTCGGCCATGGTGTTTGCACAAGAAACGCCTAAAGACACCACCACCGTAGAAGCCTTGGAAGAGGTACTTGTGCAATCGGTACGGGTAAAAGCAGACTCACCGATTACCCATTCCAATCTTTCAGAAGAAGAAATTGAAAAGCGAAACCTAGGACAAGATATTCCTATTTTACTGAATTACCTGCCGTCTGTAGTCACAACCAGTGATGCCGGTGCCGGGGTTGGCTATACGTACATAAGAGTGCGTGGTAGTGATGCCTCACGGGTAAATGTGACCCTGAATGGTATTCCCTTTAACGATGCCGAAAGTCAGGGAACTTTCTTTGTGAATCTTCCAGATTTTGCTTCTTCGGTTCAGAGTCTACAGCTACAACGTGGGGTGGGTACTTCCACCAATGGGTCGGGGGCCTTTGGAGCGAGTTTGAATATTTTGACCGATGCGGTATCTGAAAAAGCTTCCGGCGAAATTGCCAATAGCTTTGGCTCTTTCAATACGAGAAAGCACAGTGTTAAATTTAGCACAGGGCTTTTGAATGAACACTTTGAAATTGCAGGTAGATTGTCAAACATTCAAAGCGATGGCTACATTGATAGGGCATCGAGCGATTTGAAATCGTATTTTCTCCAAGCAGCTTTTAAGGATGACAATACGTTGATTAAGGCCATCACCTTCGGTGGACGAGAAGAGACATACCAAGCCTATTATGGTATTGATGCGGCCACCTTAGAAACAGACCGTACGTTTAATACGGTTGGACAACAATTTGACGCGGCAGGAAATTTCCAAGGATTTTACGACAATGAAGTAGATAACTATGCGCAAGACCATTACCAATTGTTGTGGAATCAACGTTTTAACAACAATTGGAGCACTAATGTTGCTGCTAATTATACCTATGGAAGAGGCTATTTTGAACAATATGTAGACGATTATTACTATACCAATATCCTGTTCAGTGGCGATAGCCAATTCGACTTTTTGGGTGCTGAACCCATCGAATTGAATGGTGAGTCCATTTCATCTACCGATTACCTTAGACGCCGCTGGCTAGACAATGATTTTTATGCTATAAATGCCAATGTAAACTACAAGGATAATACTTGGGATATTTCGGGGGGTGTGTTCTATAGTCTGTACGAAGGCGATCATTTTGGAGAAATACTTTGGTCTGAATTTCCGATAGGGTATGATTATAAAGAACGGTATTATTCTGGAGATGGAACGAAAACTGAATTTACCACCTTCGCTAAAGCAACCTATCGTGTCAACGAAAAATGGAGTGTCTTTGCCGATCTGCAAGGCCGATTTGTTTCGCATCAAACCTCAGGCACCGAAAGTGATAGACAGCCCTTAAATGTTGACGTAAACTATGAATTCTTCAACCCAAAAGCAGGAGCTTCATATCAATTGAATGAAGATAACCAGTTCTACGCTTCTTATGGTCGTGCCAATAGAGAGCCTCGTAGAAGTGATTTTGAACAAGATATTTTTACGGCTGAAACCTTAGACGATTTCGAGTTGGGATGGCGTTTTACGTCACCCAAAGTTGCGGTAAATAGCAACTTGTTCTATATGAATTACCAAAATCAGTTGGTCTTAACGGGAGCGTTAGATGACGTTGGGGCGCCCATACGTGCTACTAGCGGAGAAAGTTATAGGGTAGGTCTTGAGGTGGACGCCCAAATCAAGATTTCCGATAAACTATCTGTCCTTCCAAATATTGCTTTGAGCAAAAACAAGAATAAAGATTTTATATTTTCTAGAGATGGGATGCTCGTAAACCTTGGAAATACCAATCTATCATACTCCCCTGAGATCGTGGCTGCAAATGCGTTGGTATACAAACCTATCCAAAGCCTTGAGGTAGCCTTGCTTTCAAAATTCGCGGGAGAACAGTACATGGGGAACATCGATAGTGAGCTGTCAAAATTGGACAGCTATTTTATCAATGATTTGAATGTAAATTATACCATGAAAAAGGTGCCCTTTGTTCGCGAGGTATTATTTACAGCGTTGGTGAACAACATCTTTAATGTGGAATACGTAAGTAATGGCTATTTCTTTACGTTTGATGATGACTTTAGCAATCCGCCTGCAGTTACCACGGTTGAAGGCGCTGGATTTTTTCCACAAGCAACCATCAATTTCTTGGTAGGGGCCACCGTAAAATTCTAATTGGAAACCTGAATCGTATTCCCGGTGCGAATCGCTCTGTAGCGAAGCATCGGGTATAGGTTTTCTTCCGTAGTATGCTGTCCCGTAACAATGTTGTATTGGTTGTCATCGGTAGGGCAAGGGCAGTTAGCAAAAATACCGTCAATCTCCATTCTCGAACAGGAATTCGCGGTGTGGTTGGGATCGCTTAACTCAAGCGCAATGTATTCACTATTGTTCAAGTTGTATACCACCACACCCTTGATGCCCTGCGGTGGCGAAAGTAACACCGTGCCGCCTGGGAAGTTGAGCGCATTGTACTGTGGGAGATTTAGATTCAAATTAATGTTTACCAAAGGATCGATGAGGTAGGGATTGTCTTGATTATTGTCGTCGTCGCTTTTGCAGGAAACAAAAAGCGCAACACAAATGCTAAGTAGTATTATTTTTTTAATCAATGTTGCCAAAATTAAGAGCGGATTTATAAATTCTAATGAATTTTATTGAGGCGAAATTTCGATTTCAAATTTACGATAAAATCGCCAACAAGTTATTTTTTAGTATATTTGTACAACGAAATCCCGTCGATGCATGGGATTTTTTGTGTTTTATGCTGAACGAGCAAAATTTTGGTTTTCAGCAACACATGAAAATGAAGTACAAGTATAGAACGAAGGAATTATGAGCAAAGTATCTTATTACACTGCTGAAGGATTGAAAAAATTACGCGATGAGCTCAATCAGCTGAAGGATGTAGAACGTCCAAAAGCGTCACAAGCTATTGCCGAAGCCCGTGACAAGGGAGATTTGAGTGAAAATGCTGAATATGATGCAGCAAAAGAGGCGCAGGGCATGTTAGAAATGCGTATTTCAAAATTGGAAGAAACT
>JAWWCH010000154.1:0-5316 GCA_033720575.1 Marinirhabdus sp. | reverse complement strand
GATTGCCGAGACCACGGTTTTACCTACCTCCGTCGAAATTCCAGTTATAAAATAAGTGTGCTGTTTCATTAGATTTGGTTATTCAGATGATTGGAAATACATGGTTGACTGTTGTTCTGAAAGTATCGTTACCAGCTTTGCTATTTCATCCTCCGTATTATAAGAATGCAAACAAATTCGTAGCCGTTCTTGACCTTCGGGCACAGTTGGTGAAAGTATGGGTTTTACATCAAGGCCCCTTTCCTTCAGGATCAGTGCAGTTTCCTTTACCATGGTGTTTCCCTGAATCAAGCAACTCTGAATACAACTATCACTCGGTATAAACGAATTCACCAAGGAATGTTGTTGAAGCTGAGCCTTAAAAAAGCATATATTCTCAGTTAATTCTGCCACGGTATCCGATTTCTTCTGAAGATGATGATAGGCCGCCATAACGGTTGCTATTGCATGGGGTGGTAATGCAGTGGTATAAATAAAACTACGGGCAAAATTAACCAAGTACTGCATCAAAGCCTCACTTCCAAGTAGGGCTGCACCATGACAGCCCAGCGCTTTTCCAAAAGTCACCAAGCGCGCAAAAATGGTATCTTCCAATCCAAGTTGTTGTACCAAGCCAACCCCTCCTTCCCCGACTACTCCTACGGCATGTGCTTCATCAACAATCACATGACAATTGAATTTTTGACAAATGGACACGATTTCTTGGAGGTCCGGCATATCACCGTCCATTGAGAACACCGATTCTGTAACCAGGTAGCAGGTTTCGTTGGAAGTTTTGGACTTCGCATGAGTAGCCAATAAATGTTCTAAATCTTTGGTGTTGTTGTGTTTAAATTTATATCCTTTGGCGTGGCTCGTGCGTATTCCGTCGCGTATGGACGCATGGCAAAGTTCATCATAAAAAATGATATCACCGCGCTGTGGCACGCATCCGAAGAAACCCAAGTTTGCATCGTACCCACTATTAAAGATCAATGCGCTGCTAGCATTGTGGAATTGGGCAATCTTCGATTCCGCTTCTTTGTACAGGGAATGATTACCAGAAAGAAGACGTGAACCAGAGGCTCCATTTAAAGGACCTGTAAAGTGCTGTAAAATATCGAATGCATTCGCATGAATAGATTTTGATCTGCTAAACCCTAAATAATCATTCGAAGAGAAATCGATAGTATCGAGTTGGGCTCCCAATGCTCTGAGAGAATTCGACGCGAGGCGCTGGTCTATTTTTTTTTGAAGTTTGTTGGGTAGCACGACACAAAGATACAGAAGGGAGTATAAAATTTTTCTAAAGACAAGCAGAATATGAAGCCTTACGATTCACTTAACACTTCGATTTTCAGCTCCAACTAATGTTTCAACGGCCTCTTTTTTATCATGCCCCCTTTGATGTCTTTTATGCTATTCATGACGATAAAGGCATTCGGCTCAATTTTTTCGATTTCGGTGTTCAATTTATTTAATTCCAATCGAGTGATTACCGTATAAATAATATCCAAATCTCGAGAAACCCCGTCTTTTGCATAACCCCCTTGTCCTTTGAAGATGGTGACGCCACGTCCCAAATTGTCGATGATCATTTGTTTTACCCGGTTGCTCTGTGATGAAATAATGGTAACGCCAATATATTCCTCAATTCCTTCAATAATAAAATCCAAGGTTTTGGACGCGGCGATGTAGGTGATCATAGAATACAGCGCAATTTCAATGGAGAGCAGATAGGCCGCAAAAGAAAAAATGACAATATTGATTAAAATGATGATATCGCCTATGGTAGTCGAAAATTTTCTACTTAGGAATATTGCTAGAATTTCGGTGCCGTCAATTACCGCTCCTCCTCTTATGGAAAGCCCAATTCCCGCTCCCAAGAAAAATCCGCCAAAAATTGCTACGAGCAGGTCATCATCGGTCACATTCGGGAAAGGAACCACGGCCACACAGAGTGCCAGACCAATAATTGCCAAAGCGGTCTTTATGGCGAAACGTTTCCCCATAATTCTATACCCTAAAAAAATAAAAGGAAGATTTACGCCCATGATCAGCAGATAGAGTGGAATATCTGAAATTGCAGCCAACAGTAATGATATTCCAGTGGCACCCCCGTCAATGAAATCATTGGTCAGCAAAAACCCCTTAAAACCGAAAGACGCAGAAAAAATCCCAATGACGATGAGTAATAGGTTTTTGAAATTCCGCTTTGCCGAAATCACAAATTGACGATATTCTTTAGCAAGCTCATATTTTGAAGGTTGTCCTGAAGAGTATTTCTTTTTACCCTTTAATTTTTGACTGGCCTGTATCAATATATCTGCTATAAAAGAGCTCATGTTTTGTACTTGTTTTAAAAGCTGCCAATAATTTGGCAGCTGAAATGCCTCATAATTTAGAAACGAAAATACGGCAATTCAACGCATCTAATGCGCGAATTAACAAATAAACCGAATTCATTTTCTAAAGTTTTTAATATTTACAGGAGCCATTCATTTTGAACTATATATTTGGTTATTTTAGAAGAGACCAATTGTGGCTAAATGATCAAGTACACCCTTTCCACTAAAAACGAAGAACTGCATCAGATTTTAAGATTACAGCAACGAAGTCTGCCGCAGGCAATTTCCGAAGAAGAACGACTATCGGAAGGTTTTGTCACGCTACAGCATGATTACGATCTTTTACGATCGTTTCAGGAGGTTTGTCCGCACGTCATTGCGAAGGAAGGGAACAAGGTTGTAGGGTACGCTCTAAGCATGCATCCTTCGTTTGAAAATAGAATAACCGAATTGCAACCCATGTTCATTGAAATCAACTCGCATCTTGCAGCGTTGAGCGACCGCTTGGAAACGCGAGCAATTCCGTCCTTTTTGGTCATGGGGCAGATTTGTATAGACAAGGCATATAGAGGCAAAGGAATCTTTCGGGGATTGTACAACACCATGCGTGCGGCCTACCAACCGCCATTCGACTGCATTGTTACAGAGGTGGATCAAAACAATAAACGATCGTTGCGGGCCCATTACAGTATTGGCTTCAAAAAACTACACACCTACACCGAAAATGGCAAAACCTGGGAAATAATGTATTTACGTTAATCAATTCTTCATAAGAGGTATACGCTCTATGCGAATTACCTTAGATTTCAGAACTAATTTAGACCCCACATGCTGAAGGCATATCCGAAGAAAATAGATTTAGAAAACTGTGAAGATGAGCCAATTCACCTCATTCCGAATGTACAGAACCATGGTTTTGTATTGGTGGTGGATGATGACCAAATTGTACAGTGCAGTTCTAATTTGTATGATTTTACAGGGAAACAGGCACAACAGCTGTTAAAACAGTCGCTTTCTGCATTATTTTCTGAAGAGGCTATGTCAGCCTTCCAAAAATGGAAGCGCAAACCCTTAGATCACATACCGTTTCAAGTAACTATTAACAGCGAATCTTTCTTATGCATCCCACATGCAAATGAAGAAGTGATCGTTCTCGATTTTGAACCCCTGTCTGACCAATGGGATGCCTCCGAATTTCAGCAAGAGATGCTTTCGGTATATCGCAAACTATCAGTTACCAAAACGCTTCAAGAGCTCACCGATCGGTCTGCAGAACTCATTAAGGAACTTCTTGGGTATGACCGAGTTATGGTATATCGATTTGATGAAGACTGGAACGGGACTGTATTCAGTGAAGCCAAGGAAGACAGGTTAGAAGGTTTTAAGGGGCTCTGGTATCCGGCAAGCGATATTCCCGAGATGGCCAGAAAACTCTTTTTGAAGCAAGGGGTACGACTGCTCAGTGATATTTCTGAAACCTATAGTCACCTTACCCCAACGGTGAACCCAAAGACAGGTTCGCTTACCAACGTGAGTAATTCACATATGCGTGGGTCTTCACCGATTCACATTGAATACTTGAACAATATGAAGGTGGGCGCAACGCTAAATTGCGCGATAGTTGTAGACCATAAATTGTGGGGGCTGGTATCCTGTCACCATTACAGCAAAAAATACGTTGATTTCCAAAGGCGTCAATCAGTGATGCTATTATCGGAAATGCTAAGCAATCAGTTGGCCCAACAAAAAACAGCAGCATATTTAGCCAATCTTAAAGATACCTCTGCGGTTAGAACCAAATTGCTGGATCATATTTCAAAAGATTGGGATATCATAAATGGTCTTACGGTCTTTGAGCCAACGGCAATTGACATCATCAAATCAGACGGCTTTGCTATTTGCTATGAAGGAGAAATCGAAACGGTAGGTGACACCCCTAGCCATGCACGAATTTGGGATTTGCTCAAACAACTCAATACGGCAGCTACTTTTGACAATGGTAGTTTTGCCACCAATTGTTTGAAAAAGCACGTGAAGTGCTCTGATGAAGAGGCACGAGCGTATGCCGGTACATTGACACAAAAGCTGACCAATACAGGTGAAAATGCACTGATTTGGTTTAGACCGGAACAACCTCGTACGGTTACATGGGCCGGCAACCCGTACAGCACAAAAAATGCGGCTACAAAAGAAGCACGATTGAGTCCGAGAAAATCATTTGAAAAATGGACCGAACAGGTGGAGTATACCAGTACCCCTTGGGCCGATTTTGAACTGGCTGCTACCGCACAACTGGCCCAGGATGTTAAAAACGTGATCGTGACCAAGTTCGGAGAAATATCTGAATTGAATAAAAAGCTTGAAAGTCTGAATAAAGAACTTGAAAGCTTTAGCTATAGTATAAGTCATGACCTGCGAGGACCCCTACGGGGCATAGACGGGTTTGCCCAAATATTGATTGAAGATTATTCGGATGTGTTGGATGATATGGGTAAGAAATCGTTGAACCATATTATCAATTCTGCCGAACGCATGAACGAACTGATGGATGGCATATTGAGTTATAGTGGATTGAGCCAAAAGCGTTTGGCACCTTCCAAATGCAATGTCAATCAATTATGCGATGAAGTTATTGTGTTTAATGATCTAAAAAATAAATACCCAGAAGTCACATTTTCTGTCCAAGACGACCTTCCCACCATCACAGGTGATCGCGCGATGGTTTTTCAACTATTTTCAAATTTATTGTCGAATGCATTTAAGTATTCCAGCAAGAGCGACAAACCAAAAGTTAGTATAACCGCGTATACTGACGGAAATCATAACATTTTTGAGATAAATGATAACGGGATTGGTTTCGACATGAAATACATAGACAAAATTTTTGGTATTTTCACAAGACTTGATGACAAAGCATACAAAGGCACAGGGGTTGGCCTGGCAATTGTACAGCGTATCATTCAAAAACACAACGGTGAGATCTGGGCCG
>JAWWCH010000153.1:0-5350 GCA_033720575.1 Marinirhabdus sp. | reverse complement strand
GAAAATATAAAAATCTCAACCAAAAAGATACAACGCCCAGTCACCAAAAATCATTTGGTAATCGAAGGGGCAGGCGGATTGTTGGTTCCCTTAAATAATAAAGATACCATTGCGGCTATAATGGACCCCGCCGATCGTATTATCATCGTTTCTCGGCATTATTTGGGGAGTATCAATCATACGCTGTTAACCATAGAAGCGCTAAAAGCGAGAAAGATGAATGTCTTCGGAATAATGTTCAGCGGAGCCCCGCATCCATCCACAGAATCAATTATTGAAAAGATGGGCAAGGTTCCTATCTTGGGTAGGGTAGATGAAGAACCGTATTTTGACAGCAATGTAGTGAAAGAATATGCCGCAATCTTTAAAAAGAAACTCTCGGCTTCTTGACTATAGTATTCGGACTTAACCGTCCAACAAACCGAACATTAGTAGCACATGGAAAACCTTTCAGAGCGAGATAAAAAACACATATGGCACCCGCTTACCCAGCACCAAACGGCCGATCCACCTATCGGGATCGTTAAAGCCGAGGGCGCTTTGCTTTGGGATGAAAACGGAAATGAATATATAGATGGTATTACATCTTGGTATACGGCCATGTACGGCCATGGCAACCCATACATCGTCGAGGCTTTCACCGAGCAAATGAAACAATTGGACTTTGTGATGTTCAGCGGATTCACGCATGAGCCGGCTGTGCGCCTTGCTGAAAAACTCATGGAAATTTTGCCTGTCAATCAGAAAAAGTTGTTTTTCAATGACAACGGTTCTACTGCAGTGGAAGCGGCCATCAAAATGGCCCTGCAATACCACCATAATTCTGGCAAAAAACAAGATACCCTAATAGCTTTTGAGAATGGATTTCACGGCGATACCTTCGGAGCCATGAGTGCTTCGGGATTGTCATCATATAACGGGCCTTTCGAAGATTTTCTACTGAAGGTAAAACGAATTCCGGTGCCACAGGATGAAACCATTGATACGGTTAAAACTGCATTGCAAGACATATTAAACGAAAATGAGTGTGCGGCCTTTATTTTTGAACCTTTGGTTCAGGGTGCCGCTGGGATGAAGTTTCATTCGGCCAGCGGACTCAGTGCGTTGATACAGATGTGCCAAGAAGCAGGGGTGTTGTGTATTGCCGATGAGGTGATGACGGGTTTTGGCAAGACGGGTACAAATTTCGCTTCTGACCAGCTAACGGTAAAACCAGATATGCTGTGTTTGAGCAAGGCACTTACTGCCGGGATGTTCCCGTTGAGCATTACGATCTGTAGTCAAGAAGTATTCGATACATTTTTGAGCGAAGAAACACACAAGGGTTTTTTTCATGCGCATACATTTAGTGCCCATCCGTTAGGTTGCGTAGCTGCCATAGCTGGGCTCGAGTTGTTGAATTCGGATGCGATAAAAAGCAACCGAAAACGCATTGAATCCAACCATATCCGTTTTATGAAAACCATTGAAAATCATCCTAAAATCAGTTCGGTTCGTAGTATGGGCGTGATTTTGGCCATAGATTTAGCTATTGATACGGATCGTTATGGAACATTGCGGGATAGACTCTACCGGTTTTTTATGGAAGAAGGAGTGATCTTGCGACCTTTGGGAAATACTATTTATGTACTTCCGCCGTATATTATTACAGAAAATCAACTACAGTCAGTATATGCCGCGATTCAGAAATTATTGCAAACTATCGTTTGATACCTTACGTTCTAAAAGGTCTATTATTTCGCCAGATTCAGCAACAAAAACGCTCATCTTTTCATAGCTCCATACTTCATCAGCTCCTCCACCTTCAACGCGAATAGTGGCTTTTCCCCTAGGGCCTTCAATAGGAATATTTATTCGGGCTTCGCTATACCCTGAAGAATACTGTACGTTTCCTCCAACAATTCCATTCTGCTCGATAGGAGTGCCCAATGTTTTAATGACCTTTTCATTGGTGCGGGCTAATTCCATGGCATCGGTATAGGCTTGTGAATCTGACATTAGACTAGTTACCCCATAAAAAATAGTGCCAATGAAGGTTAAAAATAATATGATCAACATCAGGCACCCTCCCGTTGGAAGCGCCCATTTCCAATTTCTTTTCCACCAATTTTTCTTTGGTTGCAACTCTTCCATAATTATAGGATAAACGATATATAGAACACAAAGAACTACTATTTTTGCGATAAATTAAAATACGTGCTACCACCCATTTCAATAACAGCGATATCATCTATATCTAGTTTAGGTCAATCTGCCGAAACTATCTGGCAGCGCTACCGAGATGGTATTCCGTTTTTTAGTGAATTTGACGCAACAAAAGTTTCGGGGGTGACCACAGAAATCGAGAAAGAGATTGCGCTGCTGAGTGAGCAACCCGCCTACAAAAAATTAGACCGAACCGCACTATTGGCCATTCTCACCGCTAGAAAAATCGCAAAAGATCATTCTTTGGCACATAAAAACATTGGGGTCAACATCGGTTCTTCTAGGGGTGCCACGGCATTATTTGAGAAATACCATACCGATTTCCAACAGCAACATCAGCTGTCTCCTCATGCTTCACCCACAACAACACTTGGAAATATTTCTTCTTGGGTGGCTCAAGATTTAAAGACCACCGGGGTACAAATAGACCATTCAGTAACCTGCTCAACGGCCATGCATGCGCTGCTAAATGGCATTGCGTGGTTACGTGCAGACATGGCCGATGCCTTTTTGGTGGGGGGAAGTGAGGCGGCCTTAACTTCGTTTACCTTAGCACAAATGCGCGCATTGAAATTATATTCACAGTCACAACACAGACTGGCTTGCGAAAGCATGCGGTTCCAAAAAAAGACAAACACCATGGTGTTGGGAGAAGGAGCGGCAATAGCACTATTGGAAAGAGGGAGAACCGAAAACACCAAAGCTGTCATAGCCGGCTACGGATTTGCTTCTGAGCTGTTGGAACATAGTAGTTCCATTTCTGAAGAAGCAGAATGTTTTCAACAATCAATGCGCAAGGCGCTAGAAAATGCCCATCTTGATACGGTAGATGTTGTGATCATGCACGCGCCTGGAACGGTTAAGGGAGATTTGGCTGAAAAAAATGCGATCGATTGTGTCTTCGGAAAGCAACTGCCCTTGCTCACTTCCAATAAATGGCTGGTAGGCCACACCTTTGCCGCCTCCGGAATGCTAAGTGTTCAAATGGCTATTTTGATGCTTCAGAAGAATAAATTTATTGAAAATCCATTTTTTGGGAATGCAAGACACCTTCCCGAGCAATTAACATCGGTTATGGTGAATGCTGTAGGTTTTGGTGGAAATGCTGTGAGTATTATTCTGAAAAAACCCGAAACCAACTAAACTAAAAATACTATTTTTGAATCTATGACAGAGATTAGACACAACTGGACCAAAGAAGAAATTTTAGCGATTTACAACAAGCCATTGATGGAGCTGCTCTACGAAGCAGCCACAGTGCACCGTGAACATCACAACCCCAATCAGGTACAAGTGTCTACACTGTTGTCTATTAAAACCGGGGGATGCCCAGAAGATTGCGGGTATTGTCCGCAGGCGGCACGATACCATACTGACATTGAAGGAAACGACCTGATGACGGTGTCCCATGTAAAAGCGCAAGCCTTACGTGCGAAGGCGAGTGGAAGTTCACGGGTATGCATGGGTGCTGCTTGGCGAAATATAAAGGACGGGGAAGAATTTGATCAAGTATTGGAAATGGTGCGCACCATCAACAAGTTGGATATGGAAGTTTGCTGTACGCTTGGAATGATTACTGAAAACCAGGCGCAACGCCTCGCCGAAGCTGGATTATATGCCTACAATCATAACTTAGATACGTCTGAAGATTACTATAAAGATGTGATCTCCACGCGAGCATATCAGGATAGATTGGATACCATCGGAAATGTTCGCAAAACCAATTTTACGGTGTGCAGTGGTGGAATTATCGGAATGGGTGAAGCCGTTGAAGACCGTGCAGGAATGTTGGTGGCTTTGGCGAAATTGAGTCCGCAGCCTGAAAGCGTACCCATCAATGCTTTAGTTGCGGTAGAAGGTACTCCGATGGAGGAGCAAGAGCCAATTTCTATTTGGGAAATGATCAGAATGGTGGCCACAACGCGAATTGTGATGCCGCAGACCCAGGTACGATTGTCTGCCGGACGCACAGACATGAGCAGGGAAGGTCAGGCCATGTGCTTCTTTGCTGGAGCGAACAGTATTTTTGCTGGTGATAAACTCTTGACTACACCCAACCCCGATGTGAATGAAGACATGGAAATGTTCAAGCTTCTCGGGTTAGAGCCGATGAAACCGTTTGTGAAAAAAGCACAGCCAGAAACTGTAGAAGCGCAATATTCGCAGTACAAGGCCCAAGGGGAAAAACCGAAATGGACCCGCCCAGGGCATACCATTGATCGTAATGAGGAAGCAAAAAGGAAGGCGAAGGCGTAATCTAGATTGCTCAGTTCTCTCTGTTTTTGAATTCGGGACTGCTTTAACATCTAAGCCATTCTAATCTTATCGAATTAGGAATAGTGTTACCTCAAAGTTTCGTAATTTCGTCTACAACGTTATGCAGCTACAAGAAATAGATCGAGTACAGAATATTTCGAAGGAAGACTTCAAAAAACACTATCTCAAGCCCCAAAAACCAGTAATTATAGAAAATTACGTGAACCATTGGCCGGCGATTGAGAAGTGGGATCTTGACTATATGGCGAAGGTTGCGGGAGATATTACTGTTCCATTGTACGATGATAGACCTGTACGGCATGACGAAGGATTTAACCAGGCGCATGCCGAAATGAAAATGCGCGACTATGTGGATTTGCTGAAAAAGGAACCCACGCGCTACCGAATTTTTCTATGGAATATCCTAAAGGAAGTTCCTGAACTCCAAAAAGATTATACCTATCCAGATTTTGGTATTCGTTTGTTGAAAGGCCTTCCCATGTTATTTTTTGGTGGTGAAGACAGCTACACCTTCATGCACTATGATATCGATTTAGCCAACATTTTCCACTTTCACTTCCATGGAAAAAAGGAAGTGATCTTGTTTGATCAAACACAGAATGACTATCTCTATAAAATTCCGCATTCGTTGATTGTACGGGAAGATATCGATTTTAAGAACCCAGATTATAACAAATGGCCTGCACTTAAAAAAGCGACAGGGTTCCGGGGAAACTTGGAACACGGTGAAGTGCTCTACATGCCCGAGGGGTATTGGCATTATATGCGGTACATCACGCCAGGATTTTCTATGAGTTTACGCGCTCTTGCCCGCAATCCGAAGAATTTAGGAAAAGCCTTGTACAACGTATTGATCATGCGGCATTAT
>JAWWCH010000152.1:0-5367 GCA_033720575.1 Marinirhabdus sp. | reverse complement strand
ATTGGCTCCCCTCTCGGTGAACATTTTGTTGTTCCACATATTTTTGGATATTTCTGACATTGCGGTTGCCATTATCATCTTTGGTCTTAATGTAATACTGATGTATAAGTATTGGAAAGCCTATCGCTCCCTATTCCAGTATTAGGATGGGTTAAAAAATCAATCCCCAGACCCTACTCAACTGTGGTATTTTCAGTACTTTAGTAGTCTTAATGTTTTATGTATGAAAAAACTGATCTTACCCACCTTATGCGTGCTCGCAATTATGAGTTGTAAAGAAGACCAAAAGACCACAGAAGAAGTGGCACTCACCTACCCACAAACGAAAAAAGTAGACACTGTTACCAATTACTTCGGAACCGATGTAAAAGACCCTTATCGCTGGCTCGAAGACGATATGAGTGATGAGACCGCCGATTGGGTAAAGCGCCAAAACGAAACCACTTTTGGTTATCTTGACAATATTCCGTTTCGAAATGAACTAAAGGATCGCCTTATCGAACTCTGGAACTATGAGAAGGTAGGTTCTCCATTCAAAGAAGGCGATTATACCTATTACTATAAAAATGACGGTCTGCAAAATCAGTACGTGATTTATCGCTACAAAACCGGTGAAAATCCTGATACGGCCGAAGTTTTTCTTGATCCCAATACCTTCAAGGAAGACGGCACTATTTCACTCGGCGGACTTAATTTCTCGGAAAACGGGAAGATGGCTGCTTATAGTATTTCTGAAGGCGGTAGCGACTGGCGAAAAGTGCTAGTGATGAATGCCGAAACCAAAGAGATTGTTGAAGACACCCTGGTAGATATTAAATTTAGTGGGATTTCATGGAAAGAAAATGATGGCTTTTATTACAGTAGCTACGATAAACCAAAGGGCAGTGAACTCTCTGCTAAAACTGATCAACACAAAGTGTATTACCACAAGCTTGGTACCCCACAAGATACCGATGAGCTCATATTTGGCGGAACAGAAGCCCAAAAGCATCGCTACATTAGCGGCAACGTTTCTGAAGATAACCGTTGGCTACAAATTTCAGCGAGCACCTCAACTTCGGGAAATAAACTGTTCTTGAAAGATTTGAGCAAACCCAACAGTCCGCTGATAACCATTTTAGACCACACCGATTCAGACACCTACATCATAGACAATGTTGGAACCAAACTATTTCTGGTGACCAATCTGGATGCGCCCAATAGAAGAATTGTAACCGTGGATGCCAGTAATCCTTCACCAGAAAATTGGAAAGATTTTATTCCCGAAACTGAAAATGTACTTTCTCCTAGTACGGGCGGCGGGTACTTCTTCACAGAATATATGGTAGATGCAGTAAGCCAAGTAAAACAATATGATTATGAAGGAAATCTTGTAAGAGAGGTGGATTTGCCAGGCATCGGAAGTGCCGGTGGGTTTGGTGCCAAAAAGGAAGATAAGGAACTGTACTATAGCTTCACAAACTATGTAACGCCAGGCAGTATTTACAAGTACAACATTGAAGAGGGTACTAGCGAATTGTATCGCAAACCTGAAATCGATTTTAACCCAGAAAACTACGAAAGCAAACAGGTGTTCTACACTTCAAAAGACGGTACTAAGGTGCCCATGATCATCACGCACAAAAAAGGAATTGAACTCAACGGTAAAAATCCGACCATCCTCTACGGCTATGGCGGTTTCAATATTAGCCTAACTCCAAGCTTTAGCATTGCCAATGCGGTTTGGATGGAACAAGGTGGCATTTATGCTGTACCGAACCTAAGAGGTGGTGGTGAATACGGGAAAGCGTGGCATGACGCAGGAACGCAAATGAAGAAGCAAAACGTGTTTGACGATTTTATTGCGGCTGCAGAATATCTCATCGAGAATAATTATACCTCGAGCGATTATCTCGCCATTCGAGGGGGATCTAATGGCGGACTCCTAGTTGGGGCTACCATGACGCAACGTCCAGACCTAATGAAAGTGGCTTTGCCCGCGGTAGGTGTGCTTGATATGTTGCGCTACCATACCTTTACCGCTGGTGCCGGATGGGCATATGATTATGGTACTGCAGAAGATAGCAAAGAGATGTTTGAATACCTAAAAGGATATTCGCCCGTGCACAATGTGAAAGCTGGAACTGAATATCCAGCAACATTGGTCACAACCGGTGATCATGACGACCGCGTGGTGCCGGCTCACAGTTTTAAATTTGCTGCGGAACTTCAAGAAAAACAAGCTGGACCCAACCCCACTTTAATACGCATAGAAACGGATGCGGGCCACGGTGCCGGAACTCCGGTTTCAAAAACAATTGAGCAGTACGCCGATATTTTTGGCTTTACATTGTACAATATGGGTTATGAAGTTTTACCTGAAAAGGTAAACAACGAGGTTAAAGAATAACCCTATTAATGCAAGCGCAGTTGCAACGGGATACACGTTTCAGCTGCGCTTCTTTTTTACCCAATCACATGCTACGTGTTACCATCCCGTCATTTTCTTATCCTGCTTCCTTATTTGACCGGCCCGTGTTACAGGCCATAGATTTTCAGATATCACAAGGTGAACATTTGGCAATTCTTGGCGAAAGTGGTTGTGGAAAATCTACATTACTCCATATAATTTACGGTCTTCTAGAACTCGAACACGGAAGTGTATTATACAATGGTGAAGCGCTGTTCGGTCCTAGTAGAAATTTAATCCCTGGGCACTCATTCATGAAGCTGGTTTCACAAGAACCTACACTCATGCCTTATACTTCGGTAGCGGCAAATATTGCAGAACACTTAAGCAGAAACGACATTGAGTTGGACAACGAACGCGTAGACGAATTGCTAAACGTTGTGGGTATGGCACATGCCAAACAACAACTTGTACAGCAACTTAGTGGAGGTCAAAAACAACGCGTGGCACTTGCGCGTGCCTTGGCAAAAATGCCAAGAGTACTC
Source organism: Marinirhabdus sp. (assembly GCA_033720575.1). Taxonomy (GTDB): domain Bacteria; phylum Bacteroidota; class Bacteroidia; order Flavobacteriales; family Flavobacteriaceae; genus Marinirhabdus. Next base: position 2,433 of record JAWWCH010000152.1, on the reverse strand, counting down.
TTATTGGATGAGCCCTTTACCAGCATCGATGCCTTTCGGAAAAATGCACTGCGTAGAAACCTTTTCTCTTATTTGCGCACTAACCATATTACCTGTATCATGACGACACATGATGCTGAGGAAGGTTTGGCTTTTTCAGACAGGTTGGCCATCTTGAAGGAAGGTCAACTACTCGCGTATGGTGCTACCGAAAGGGTGTACAAGAATGCAAAAAGCAGGTATGAAAAAGGAATGTACGGCGAAGTTTCTACCTTGCCTGCCGGAGTTTTGACCGAAAATGAGCGACATCTTCTTCCTCACGAATTAAAAATTTCAGAAGTGGAAACACCCCTGAAAACTAAAGTCACTGCTTCATATTTTAAAGGACAAAACTACCTCATTGTTTGTGAGACAGAGACGAATGCCTTTTTTGTGGAACACACTAAAAAGCTTGAAAAGGGAGTTTCCTGTTTCCTATCGCTCGCAAACTAATATTTTTCCAATCTCTCCCCTTCAACCTTAAACGATAAAATCGTTAACAGTAGTGTAAACATGGAGTTAAAACCGTCCTAAACCCAGTAAATTACCCACTGTTCAGCATATATAACCTGTATCTTTATTTTCATAAAAAATACAAGCTATGGATATTAAAAACAAAACCGTAATTATTACAGGAGCGTCAAGTGGTATTGGCGAGGCCACCGCACTAAAACTTTCAAAAGAAGGAGCAAATGTAGTTCTAACCGCACGCCGAGAAGATCGACTAAAAGAGTTAAAGTCGAAGATCGAAAAAGAGGGCGGTAAGGCTATAGTGGTCGTGGGAGATGTTACCAACAAAAATGATTGGCAACATGTTCAGAAAGAAGCCAAAGACACCTTCGGATCGATTGATGTTTTGGTAAACAATGCTGGCCTTATGCCGCTTTCATACGTAAAGAATCTGCATACCGATGAATGGGAGAAAATGGTAGATGTGAATATAAAAGGAGTTCTCAATGGTGTTTCCGCAGTATTGCCCACCATGATTGACCAGAAAAAAGGGCACATCGTAAATATTTCTTCTGTGGCTGCCTACAAATATTTTCCTGGCGGAGCCATTTATTGTGCAACCAAATCGGCTGTAAAAATGTTTTCTGAAGGATTGCGTCAAGAACTGGCACCTAACTACGGGATTAATGTAACTTCTATAGAGCCTGGAGCCGTAGATACTGAATTGACCGAAACCATTACCGACAAAGAACTCATGAACGACATGAAAGATGTGATGGGTGATGTACAACCTCTAGAACCAAATGATATTGCAGATGCGATTTTTTATGCGGTGTCTCAACCCGAACGAACCAACATAAACGACGTGTACGTAATGCCTACGACACAAAAGCAGTAATAGCATTAGGAAGGTTCATTGAAAACAAAAAGTCCGTTGTAGCTTCTACAACGGACTTTTTTGATGGTGAAGGCTAACCTAACCTACACCTTCACCACCATTTTACCCTTATTCTTTCCGTTGAACAAATCTATAAATGCCTGCGGAATCTGATCAAATCCTTCCACAATGGTCTCTTCATAGGTAAGTTTGCCCTGGTCGAGCCATGTTGCCAGTTGTTCTATTCCAGATTGAAATTGATCTTGAAAGTCTCGAACAATAAACCCTTGCATTTTTAAGCTCTTTTTTACCAACGTTGGTTCCAGTCGCGGACCAATAGGCTGCTCTGTTTCATTATATAACGAAATGGCTCCGCAATTCACTACGCTTCCATACCTATTCATGTTTGCGATGGCTGCATCCAGGATATCACCGCCTACGTTATCGAAATACACGTCTACCCCGTTCGGACAAGATGCGTTGATAGCTCGCCTCATATTCTCAGTGGTTGTGTAATTGATTCCTGCGTCAAAACCGAAGGTATCCTTGAGGAGTTCAATTTTTTCATCGCTCCCCGCTATTCCAACTGCGCGACATCCTTTAATCTTTGCAATTTGACCTACAACACTACCTACAGCACCAGATGCGCCAGAAACTAGAACGGTCTCTCCTTCTTTGGGTGCTCCAATGTGCAGAAGTCCGATATAAGCCGTTAGCCCAGTAAGGCCAAGAATTCCAAGATATGCACTTAAGGGTGCCTTTGAAGGGTCAACTTTTTGCAGTCCCTTCCCGTCATGGGTTTGCCATTCTTTCCATTGCAACATGCCACTCACAACATCCCCCTTTTTTAGTGTGTCATGCTCAGATTTTATGACTTCTGCGACCATGCCACTCTCAATGGGTGCATCCAGTTCAAAAGGAGCGATATATGATTTTTCGTCACGCATTCTACCTCTTAGATAGGGGTCTACCGAAACATATTTTGTCTTCAATAAAATTTCGCCTTTTGCGACGTCTGGTTTGTCTGTTTCAACAAACTCGAAATTATCCAGTGTGGGAGTTCCTTTGGGTCGGCTTTTCAATAGTAT
>JAWWCH010000151.1:0-5378 GCA_033720575.1 Marinirhabdus sp. | reverse complement strand
GGTCATATAGGCCAATCGCGTGGCTTCTCCAGCAAATACTTGTTGCCCCACCATTCCGTCATCGGTAAGATTCATCGCAAACTTCAGCATTTTTATACTTGTTGGGCTTTTCCCAAGGACTTCTTGCGCCCAATCGAATGCAGTTTGTTCGAGTTCTTCGTGAGGCACTACGGCATTCACCATGCCCATGTCAAATGCTTCTTGTGCCGAATAGTTTCTTCCTAAGAAAAAGATTTCTCTTGCTTTTTTCTGACCCACCATTTTTGCCAAATATGCGCTTCCATAGCCCCCATCAAAACTCGTTACATCGGCATCGGTCTGCTTAAAAATAGCGTGTTCCTTACTCGCTAAGGTCATATCGCAGACCACATGAAGGCTATGTCCGCCACCCACAGCCCATCCGGGAACCACACAAATCACAGCTTTCGGCATAAACCGAATCATACGTTGTGCATCTAAAATATTGAGTCGGTGGTAGCCATCATCACCAACATAGCCTTGGTGTCCGCGTGCCTTTTGATCGCCTCCACTGCAAAAACTCCAAACGCCATCTTTAGTTGAGGGGCCTTCCGCAGAAAGCAATACCACTCCTATGCTCGTATCTTCTTGGGCATCATGCAGTGCGTCGAGGAGTTCAGATGTGGTTTTTGGTCGGAAGGCATTGCGCACATCGGGCCTATTAAAGGCGATGCGAGCCACGTTGTGCGACTTTTTGTAGGTAATATCTGTATATTCTTTTGCGGTTTTCCAGTCGGGTTTGAGCATATTTGTTACTTTTACTTCAAAGATAATCATTCCAACTATTTTGCAGGTACTGACCGCGTCTGACCTGACATTTTTAATTACCGAATATGAAAAAAATCCTTTTAACCTATAGTTTTTTATGGCTGACGTTGGCTGTTTCGGCACAAGAACCCTATCAATTCAACACCCAGATTGATCTAGAAGCTACACCGGTGATTAGCCAAGGAAGAACCGGCACCTGCTGGAGTTTCAGCAGTACGTCATTCTTGGAATCTGAGATCATTCGTCTAACGGGTAAAAAGGTAGATCTATCTGAAATGTATACGGTTCGAAATACCTATCCGAAGAAATTAGAAAACTATGTGATGCGCCAAGGCAAAGCGCAATTTAGTGAAGGCGGACTGGCGCATGATGTATTGAATTCGGTAGAAGAATTTGGATTGGTTCCAAATGCAGCGTATAGCGGACTCGGACAACAGGAAGCCACCCATAATCACGCTGAATTGGTAGCCGTTTTGAATGCCATGGCCGATACCTATGTTGATAACCCGGGAAGAAAGCTGAGTAAAAAATGGCGACCTGCTACCGAAGCTGTTTTAGACATTTATTTGGGCGAGAATGTTGACAAGTTTACCTATGAAGGCAAGCTATATACGCCACAAAGTTTTCGCCAAGCCATGAAGATTGTTCCCGAAGATTACGTGTCTATTACCTCGTTTACCCATGCGCCGTTTTATGAATCGTTTATTTTGAACATTCCTGACAATTGGAGCTATGGCTCATTTTATAATGTACCCTTAGACGAATTCATGAACACCATTAACAATGCTTTGACCAAGGGCTTTACCGTTGAATTGGATTGTGATGTGAGCGAGCGCACTTTCTCAAGTAAAGACGGTGTGGCGGTCATTCCAAGGGACGAGGAAAATAACATTAAGGCATTGCAAGGAGTGTATCCTGAATTGAAGATTTCGCAGAGCTACCGCCAAGATGAATTTGAGAATTTCACGACCACCGATGACCATTTGATGCACATTACGGGTATGCTCAAAGATCAGAATGGCACCACCTATTACAAGGTGAAGAATAGCTGGGGAACCGATGAGAACCGCAATGCCAATGGAGGTTATGTGTATTTCAGCGAATCGTATATGCGCTTAAAAGCCATTAGCATCACCGTGCACAAAGATGCTGTGCCAAGTACAACAGCGAACAACCTGAAACTATAATTGGCGTGATAATTGCTTCGAGATGGTTATGAAACAGCTCTTACTTTTAGTACTCTTGCTTCCGTATTTCGCATTCGGGCAAAATGACTTTGAAACGCGCTATTTCACCATTTCCGCTACGGTAGATACCACATTTACCACGCCAGAACTTTTGGCTTTTCAGAAAAAAATAGCCATGCTGTCTAACAAAAAATCACGTTTTTCCGATTTTACAGATCAACAAGTCACGTCTCAAAACTTTTGGCAACCCATTGACATGGCGGCAACGGCACAAGAATCCCCGCGGCCTACTGTGGTTTCTCTGGAACGACTTCAAGCTGGATTTGGCCGCACCCAATTGTATGGATACCAAACTGACGGCCGTACCAACGTTCGCAATGAAGTGTATCGCGACCAAAGCTATTATTCTCCGATTTTCAATCCGTATGGTTCTTATTACAGGAATAGAAATTATACCCCCTATGGTTTCCGAACTCCCATAAGAAGAACGGTGATCACCATTGGGAGCGATAACTAGTGGCTGTGGAACTACCTATTTATACCTCCAACTACTGAGATCTGCATTTTTAGGCGCACTTTCTTCAATTCGTTTCATGATTTTGGAAAGGTACATAGTGTTGTATCGCAACCTAGAGATATGATTTGGCTGCTCTGGGTCTCCATTCCAACAATGTTCAGCGCGATCACCATAGGCCACTTCTCCTTCGTAGTAGGGATTTGTTGTGCTTTCTAGAAAATCTTCCATCAGATATACTGCATTGTTCAGATAGTAATTATCCATGTCGCCACAGTAGATATGTATTTTACCTTTTAGGTCTTCGCCGAGTTTATCCCAATCCCGTTCGAGGATATATCGCAAGTCGTAATTTTCTTTCCAATATTCGGCAACCTCTTTGTTGATATCGCCAGTATATTTATCCCATATTCGCTGCGGATATCCATCTTCGCCCAAAGGAGAATAGGTCGCTTCCCAAATGTCCCACTGTTGCCCAGAACGCGATTTATCACCCAACACCAGCTCTAAGTGGTTTGAGCGACGTAAAGTGGTAGATATCTGCCCCAAATAGTCTCTCCTAGCCGGTTTCTCCAACGGTTGAAAACCTGAATCATAATAATATGCATTTTCATCTTCATATAGATTGGTAAGACAATAGGCACGAAAATCGATAGGGTCTGGACATGCAGCAAAGCAACCATTGTATTCTTTCGGATATTTTACTTGAACGGCCAATGCTTCCCATCCTCCTGTTGAACCTCCGTACAAAAATCTGCTCCATCCCTCGCCTATTCCTCGAAATTGTTCTTCTATGAACGGAATCAGTTCGTAGGTAATGGCATCCCCGTATGGGCCTTGTGCAGCACTATTCACGGCATAACTATCATCATAATACGGAGTGGGATGTTGAATTTCAATGATCAACATGCGTGGAAAGTCAGGCGATGTCCAACGTTGATAAAAATCATATGCCTCCTGTTGCACAATCTTGTTGTAACCATCAACACCGAAGCGCTCTGAATATTCTGGTTCAAGATTGGGATCGGGCGGTGTGGTCCTAAATCCACCAAAATCTGACGGAAAATGCCCGTGAAATATCATCAGTGGATATTTTGCCTCTGGATGCTCCTCGAAACCCTTTGGCAACAAAATATGAGCTCCTAGATACATATCACGACCATAAAATTCGGAAAGCCGTTCAGATTTCATTTTAATATGCTTGATCCACTCGGTGTCTTTGGCTTCTTCAATGGGAGGGATCACCTTATTTAAGACCAAAGGTTCATTTGTATTCATATGCTCGCCAACGGTCATGGTTACAGGTGCATTATATATGTTTCCAGGAGACCGGTTCCATTGCTGTCCTTCCCCATTATCCATGGGAAGTTTAACGGTATGCCCCGTAGAAAGATTGAAGGTCTCGTATACATGCAACAAGGCTTGTAATTGATATTCACCTTTCGGAATATCATTTATATTCTCTATCGGAAACCCCATGTCTTTAGAAGTGAATACCACTTCGTCACCCGGTTTGAGTCCTTCGACGTTTTTCCCAAAAATGAGTTGGGTGTTTAGACCATCATTAATCTGAAACCTGGGCTCCGCTTCGTCATTTGTTGAAAGCATGAGTAAGAGTCGGCCATCTACCGATTCCATATTCAAACTGTCGGATAGCCTTACAGTAAATTGTACCTCATTGGAGGTCTTTTCTGTATTGCAACTGCTGAATACAACGAGCAATAGGATTGATACAATGCAATTTTTCATATTTGAAGTGGTTGGTTATTCTGAAAAGTACGAAATTTAAAGTACTTTTAAATCGAATTAGAAGCATTGTAATGCCCAACACCTCATTTGACAATACCCATAGCAACAAGCACAATCTTAACGTCCTATACGAAGACAATCATCTGATCATTGTGAACAAACGCCCTGGCGATATTGTTCAAGGTGACAAAACTGGAGATAAACCGCTTTCGGAGGTGGTGAAAAGCTATATTGCCGATAAATACAATAAACCCGGAGCCGTCTATCTGGGGGTGGTACATCGGTTAGATCGCCCTACCAGTGGCGTGGTGCTATTTACTAGAACATCGAAAGCACTGGGAAGATTGAATAAAATGTTCGCAGAACGCGAAACCAAAAAGACCTATTGGGCGGTGGTAAAGCATGCGCCGCCGCAAACTTCAGATCGCTTAGTACATTACTTAAAGCGGAACCCCAAGCAAAATAAATCGTATGCAAATACCTCAGAAGTACCAGACAGCAAGCGTGCCGTGCTTACTTACGAGTTGAAAAAATCGTTGGATAATTATTTCTTGCTCGAAATCGCTTTAGAAACGGGTCGGCACCATCAAATACGCGCTCAATTGGCAGCCATTGGATGCCCGATAAAAGGGGACCTAAAATATGGTTTCGACAGAAGCAATAAAGATGGCAGTATACACTTGCATGCACGAGCGCTTTCATTTTTACATCCTGTGCAAAAAGAAACGCTGACCATCGTCGCCCCACCTCCAAAAGATGCCATCTGGGATGCCTGCTTGTAACACATCTATTTCATTGTTTTTCGTTAGAGAATTTTACACATCTGAAATCAACCTGGGGGAATTGAACGAGACCTATATTCCAAAAATGATGAATATTCGCACTTCAATTGTCACCCGATCAAAACGTTTTTTTAATTCAATTCAGCACATTCAAATCGCTGTGGAAGTTCATTAGAAGGTATTCAGAAAAAAGTGTGTTTTGCAGAAACGAGCTGGCAATTGCAGCTAAAAATCGCCTTTTTTCCGAGTAAAATCAACACAATCCTATTTTTGAATAATTTATTTATATAATCTATTTTATATAATTGGAAATCATTATAATAGGTTTTATTTTTAGTTTTGTCTAAAAGTGTATTTTTT
>JAWWCH010000150.1:0-5383 GCA_033720575.1 Marinirhabdus sp. | reverse complement strand
GATAATATAGATTTTGTGGTGCTCTATTGGGATACCAAAGAGGATGCAAGAAAAGCATCTCGTGATCTCAAGGGAGACATAGAAGTGATATATGTAGACGAACTTGAAAACAAAGGAGCAGCCATTGTAGAAGACATGAAGCATAGTTTGGGGCTACCCACTTGCTATTTACTGGATGAGAACAAAAAAATAATAGATATTCAACGTACGGTCATACATCCCTATCATACAGAATACCAAACCTCTTTTGACGATAATTATTCTGCTTTTTATGCAGGAGTACAATTGTTACACAAAATGGTGACGATACAAACCAGTCTAGAAGTTATTGGTGTAGATAAAAATTGAACCTGCTAAGAATTACTTTCCGAAGTAGAGCTTAATAGCCGCAATCACCAAGATCACGGCAAATATTTTCTTCAACACGCCTTCATCAATTCGTACCGCGAATTTAGAACCTATATACCCCCCTACCACAAAACATACTGCGATTATCAACGCGAACTTCCAATTGATGGGATGACCACTGGCATGATAGGTGTAAGCCGCTACAAAAGTCACTGGCACCGCTAAAACAGCTAAGCTGAGGCCCTGAGCCTCGTGCTGATCATATCCCAAAAGAAGCATCACGAGCGGTATCATTACCACACCTCCTCCTACTCCCATAAATCCACTTAATATTCCGGCTAAAAGTCCGATGATAAGCAATGATAAGATAAGCGTAAGATTCATGAAATGCATTTAAATGATTACAGCCGCGCTATTTGCTGGTATTGTAATAGCCCTTTTCTGGAATTTGAATAGCGTAGGTTTTTCCCGACGCGTTCTTCAAGTATGTATCTCTCAGCCAAGGGTTGTGCAATTTCAGTATTTTATAATTAATATCAAACTTTTTCGCAAAATCAGGGAAATCGGTTACCGCCGTATCCACTTCCACAGTGTAGGTGGGTATATTCTTATACAAATCCTGTTGTCTGAAGTTGAACCCGTATTTCTTCGGATTACTTAGAATTTCCTTAAACGCTAATATTCGAAACACATATCTGCTTGTTTCATCGTTCAATAGAATATCGTAATAGTCCATATCCGCCTCCTGCCGCGTTATTTGTCTGCTCACGCCAGCATTACCCGCATTATAGGCTGCGGCCGCCAGAGTCCAACTTCCAAATCGCTCTTTCGACTTCTTCAAATATTCTGCAGCTACTTTTGTGGCCTTTTCCAAGTTATAACGCTCATCGACGTAATCGTTTATTTCCAGTCCGTACTCACGACCGGTACTCTTCAAAAAATGCCAAAAACCTGCAGCACCAGCTGGTGAACTATTGTTTTCTAGTCCACTCTCTGCCACTGCTAAATATTTAAAATCGTCTGGCAACCCATATTTTTCCAATAGGGGTTCTATGATCGGGAAGTATTTATTCGCTCTCTTAAAAATAAGCAGACCATTAGACTGCCAATAGGTGTTTACCAATAACTCTCTGTCCATTCGTTCACGAATATCCGGTTCGTTCAACGGTACAGGTTCTCCTGCAAAATCCATGGTCTCGGGAAGCGGAAGTGCATACACATTATAGTCGTTTACCAATTTTTTCTGTACGGTTTCATCTGTAGTCTCAGGTTCTTGCACCGCATTAACGCATACGCTGCTCACCACGGCTATCATGGCGAGTAAACCAATTTTGGATATTTTGTTCATCGTGTTCAATTTTCAATAAAGATAGCTAATATGCAAACGCATCTCAAGTATTTAACAGCCTTTTAAAGGTCTATGGCCTCCACTATTTTTTTTGAAACTTCTTGCCCTTTATTGAGCAGCATGATGTGGGTACCTCCTTCAACGAGCGTACAGTTTTCGATGTTTTTCACAGGAAAAATGATATCTCCACTTCCATGGATATGCACAATCGTGTCATCCGGTTCTTTTCGAGGCCAGGTGACCATGTTTTTGATGGCCCAATCTAAATAGCGCTTGTTTCGAACGTGCAAAAACTCTTGATACAACCGCAGTCTCTTCTTTGATCTAGGCCCCACTGAAAATTTAGTAAGGTCATTGGCGCTTAACACCAATCTGGTGGGAATCAACTTGTAGGCTCGGGTAGCTCTTGCAATTTTTAATCGTCTTGGCAGTTCTTTACGAGATTTTACACTCGAAATTATGATCACTTTCCTCAACTTGACAAAGGCTGCCATTTCCTGAACTACCACGCCTCCAAAACTCACGCCTACCAATACCGCGTCGTCATGAACAATTGCTTTCGCCATTCGTGCCGCATATCCTTCCATCATTTCTCCTTTATGCGGAATCAACCATTCTAAAATGTGCATCTCAAAACGCGATTTAGGTAAATCGATATTTCTGAATATCTCCTTTCCCGCAGCCATTCCGGGCACAAAATATACATGTATCAAATCATGGGTCATGAGCTATCTTTAAAAAATTACAAGTCTAACGCGAAATTTGCGTAACTTTGTAAGACAAAGATAGTAAGTATGGCTATCTACCTAGCGGCAACTTAGTAAAAGATTTAAGAACTCCCCCATGTCTTGTTTCAATTGATAACACCATTGAAACGGGCTTGTTGTGGCAATTTAAAGTCAAACACAATAAAAGATGATGTGTTGATGTTACATATATAGAATTTAAGAATATTTTAACACACCATTGCATCTCGAGCAGTAAATAACTAAATAATCAGGATATGATTGAAGACGTAGAGATAAATGATAATGAATTTCTTCGCCAATTCGAATTGGAAGTTGGTGATAATATGGCCCGTATCGAGTATGCGCTTCAAGACAGAAAGATATTCTTGACCAAGTATGACATGCCTTCAGATATGGAAGATCAAGGTTTTCGTGATATTTTCATCAGAGCCGTGTTTGAAGAAGTAAAAGAGCGAGGCATAAGTCTTGTTCCTACCAGCCCAGAGATAGCAGGATTCATGCGTAAAAACCGTAGAAAATATCGTGCGCTGCTGCCCGTGGGCATCAGTATATAAAACATAAACCTTCACAAAAAAAGAAAGTCTTTTGAGCAAACTGAACCGTTCAAAAGACTTTTTTTATGTCTTCATCTACCGTTTTTAAGAAAATTTTAATCGTGAAAGTATTGCTAAAATGGCCGAGGGTGTAATAATGTTGCGCTATTTTTAGCCTTATGTTAACAACCAAAATAGCGCACATGCTACATTCACTACCGAAAATAAGCTACAAACACGGCCTAATACTCCTCATATTCTATATCTGCTATGCTTGTTCCTCATATAAAGAACAACGTTCTGAGCAGCTGTCTGAAATCACAAAGTCAAGTGAGACCCCAACCCATACATTTTACATTGCGGGCGGTCTTGGAACGTCTGAACCCATTACAAACAAACCTATTTTACAAACGTTAGAACAGGAACTTGCTGAAGCTAAAAAAAATAGTACACTGATTTTCCCGGGAGACTATACCAGCGAAAATCTAGATAATGAAGCGATAAACAAGGTCTTACTTCAGAAACACCTTGATCTTGTAAAAGGTTTTAAAGGCAAGACCTACTTTGTACCAGGTGATCACGAATGGACTTCAGCCAACACTGATGAAATTGAATGGGTTGAAGACTATATCAAAGACAACGAATTGAAACGTATTGAAGTAGAGCCCAATAATGTGTGTCCGCTAGAATACCGTAAAATTTCTGATGAAATTGATCTTATCTTAATCGATTCGCAGTGGTACATTTCAAATTGGGACCGTATTGAAGGTATGAACCGAAAATGTCCTGACATCAAAACCCAAAGACGTTTCATTGAGGAATTGGAGGGGATGATCAAAGACGCCAGAGGAAAAAACCTCGTCATCGCCATGCACCACCCTATTTTCAGTAATGGTGCCTACGCAAACAATTATTGGGGCGGAATGAACCCCAAGAAAGTTTTTTTCCAACGCTATCAAGAACTAGCGGTTCAAGTTTCTGCGCTAGTGCAAGATTTAGATCGTGTGACGATTTTATCAGGTCATGAAGAAAGTTTGCAATACGTCACCTCAGAAAATAAAATGCACCAGGTCATCAGCGGTTCATTGGGATCAACTTCAAAAACCAATCGAGAAAAAGGCAGATTGACAACAGTGGGCGGACAGCTCAAATATGAAGGGCAATATACGCATGGTGAGGAAGGATACAGTGTAGTGGAATTCTACGCAGATGGTAGCTCACGGGTTACTTTTGTCACAATTGACGGTAGAACCACTTTTAACATGGCCCCTGCCTTGCCAGAAGAAGAATTAGACAGTAGCCAACCCAGTTTTAATTCTGAAACGGTTCAGGTTCCGGTGGTTAGCGACCAAAGTAAATTGGAAAAATCTGGGTTCTACAAATTTTTATGGGGCGATCGCTTTAGAAAATATTATGGAATTCCGGTAACGGTTCAAAATGTGAATCTAAAAGAATACAAAGGCGGCCTCACAGTGAAAGAAAAGGGTGGCGGTCACCAAACGTATTCGGCGAAATTGAAAGATGCAGACGGCGCTGAATACGCCATTAGAGGTCTGGAAAAAGATGCCTTCAAATTCTTAAAATTTAAAGTGAAGGGCATCACCTTCGAACCGGAAGAATACAAAGGTACGTTCGCTGAAATGGTGGTATACGATTTCTTTACAACCTCTCACCCGTTTATGCAATCGGTCATAGACCCTATGGCAAAAGAAATTGATGTAAACCATGCCGACATCCAATTGGCATATGTACCGAAGCAACCCAATCTTGATGCTTTGGGCAGAGAATACGGCGATGCCTTGTACTGGCTTGAGGAACGCCCTGATGATGGCCAGGAAGATTACCCTGGGTACGCCAGAGCCAATCCAGGTGGCGGCGAGACGGTCACCTTTGAAAGTATGACCGATGTGCTCGAAAAACTTCGTGAAGATGAAAAATACAGTGTAGATCAACGTACGTGGATACGGTCTAGACTTTTTGATATGCTGATCGGCGACTGGGATAGGCACCAAGATCAATGGCGTTTCGCGGAATACGAAATTGATGACGACACCACACGTTTTATCCCTATTCCCCGCGACCGTGATGCAGCGTTTTCAAGATTTGACGGACTCATGATGCCACTTATAAAAATGGCACTTCCCAATACCAGATTCTGGCAATCATACCGTGAAGAAATAAGAGATATTAAATGGTATAACGGCGAAGGAAATAATCTAGACCGGGCATTAATGACCAAATATGGCAAAGAAGCATGGATTGAGGAAGCTAAATATATCCAAGAAAATATTACTGATGCAGAAATTGATCGAGCCTGGGAGAACCTTCCACCCGAAGTACAAGACGAAACCTCAGAGTTCCTTAAAAAGAGCTTCAAAACGCGCTTAAGTGACTTGCAACAATAT
>JAWWCH010000149.1:0-5422 GCA_033720575.1 Marinirhabdus sp. | reverse complement strand
TGATTCACCCTATAGAGAAACCAGCAATATTTACGATGGAAGACAATTTACGGCAGACATGGCCATTCATAACGTTATTGTCGACAGCTATAGAGGCGCTACATGGGTGAGCATTCACAATGGAGGTGGTGTTGGCTGGGGAGAAGTGATAAATGGTGGATTCGGTATGGTTCTTGATGGTAGTAAAGATGCACAACGACGATTAGAAAGCATGCTATTTTGGGATGTCAATAATGGTATAGCAAGACGTGGTTGGGCAAGAAATGAAGAAGCTATTTTTGCGATTCGTCGCGAAATGGAACGCACACCCAATTTAAAAGTGACCCTTCCTCATTTTGTTGACGATTCGTTATTCTAAAAAATAAACTTATGAAAATAGCAAAGTACATACCCATCTTGCTCATAGCAGTGCTGTTCAGCTCTTGTACTTCGGTACGTGTGGCAACTGACTACGATAGACAAGCAAATTTTAATTCCTACAACAGTTTTGCATTTTATAAACCTGGAATAGACAAAGCCGAAATAAGTGATCTCGACAAGAGAAGGATACTTAGAGCTATTGAAGCTAATCTTATGGCCAAAGGGATGACCAAATCAGAGTCACCAAAACTCTTGGTGAGCATTTTTACCAAAGAAAGTGAACGCGTGGATGTTTATAATCGAAACTTCGGATTTGGCTGGGGTTGGAACCCTTGGTGGGGTGGCGGCTGGGGACAAACCGTCTCTCGCAGCACAGAAGGTAGTCTCTATATAGATTTGATAGATGCAGAAACCAACCAATTGATATGGCAAGGGGTGGGTAGATCCCAATTGTATACGGGAAGCGACATTGATAAACGGGAAGAGCGAATTCGTGAAATCGTCTCCGAAATTTTGGCTGAATATCCTCCCGGACAGTCTAATTAAAAATTAACATTTGAAGCCCTCAATTGAGGGCTTTTTTTATACTTGATGTTAATTACCGTTAAAAATGTTTACCCTATCGCTTTACAGCGTTAAGGTGCTGCTAAATAGCATATTATTAAGAACTTTTGAAAGTTGTATGGATAGTTTTGTGTATAACAAAAAAACATAACCATGTCCATTTTAACCATAATTCTAAATATACTTTTACCGCCTTTAGCAGTATTTCTAAAGCACGGTTTAAGCACTACATTTTTAATCAATCTTATATTAACCGCCATTCTATGGTTGCCTGGAGTTATCCATGCATTCATCGTGAATGACTAAATTTAAAAACATGAAGAAAATTATCATACCAATATTAGCGCTCTCATTATTTACAGCGAGTTGTGATATTGACAAAAAAGGAAAAACAGAATTACCCGAAGTAGATGTTGATGTTGAAGAAGGAAATCTCCCTGAATTTGATGTTGAATGGGCCGACGTAGATGTTAGCACCACTACAAAAACGGTAGAAGTACCTAAAGTAGTTGTGGTCATGGAAGAAGAAGAGGTGGAAGTACCTACCATTGATGTTGACATGCCAAACGAAGATGAAAAATACGAGCAAGACTTAGTGGTTGAGGCAGAAATTGAGGACGTAGAACACGATATTGAAATTAAAGAAATTCGTGCTTCAAACAATCGATTATATGTAATTGCAACTTTAACTGCACTTGAAACCGATTTGGGTGACAAGAAAATGCGGGTACAAGATCAAGTTTCTTTGAATGCACCTGATTTAGATATCAAGTATATCATCGTAGGTGAAAAGCCAAACCGTGTATACAATAATCGAAATATGTGGGTTAGTTCTATGAATGAACTTCCAGAGCGCGTTCAAGAAGCTGACGTGATTTACAAAAGATAAGCACGCACTTTTTAAAAACTATAGTACCAAAAAGGTTCAGCATCTGCTGAGCCTTTTTTAATATCCTAAAATTTCTTCAATCTTCGCTTTCACTTTTTCTGTGGAAGGAATCATGGTTTCTTCCAAGGTTGAATTTAAAGGAATCGCAGGCATGTTTTCACTGCCAATCACCATCACTGGTGCGTCCAGCTGTTGAAAACATTCTTCTTGTATTCTTCCTTGCAGCGCTCTACTGAAACTATTCTCTGAAGGTTCTTCCGTAACAACGAGACACTTGCCGCACTTCTTTACACTTTTAAATACTGTATCATAATCCAAGGGATGAAGCGTCCGTAAGTCGATTATCTCTATTCTATCGGTCATTTCGAGCATTCGAGAAGCGTTATAGGCCCAATGTACTCCCATTCCGTAGGTCACAATCGACAGCGTCTCTTCGTCATCCTGTGGCCAAATTTCCTGTAACACCCATGCTTTTCCGAACGGTAACACATAATCTTCACTTGGCTCTACAGAAGTAGCTCCCTTCGTACCTTTTACCTTGCTCCAATACAAGCCTTTGTGTTCAAAAATCACCACTGGATTAGGATCGTAATAGGCAGCCTTCATCAAGCCTTTTAAATCGGCCCCATTACTCGGATACGCAATTTTGAGTCCGCGAATATTGCTCACAACACTTTCCATAGAGGAAGAGTGGTATGGCCCGCCACTTCCATAGGCACCAATGGGCACTCGTAAAATCATGGAAACCGGCCATTTGCCATTCGATAGATAACAACTACGAGACACTTCAGTGAATAACTGATTGAGCCCTGGCCAAATATAGTCTGCGAACTGAACCTCAACAATGGGTTTTAATCCTACTGCGCTCATCCCCACGGTAGACCCTACAATAAACGCTTCTTGAATTGGGGTGTTAAATACACGGTTGTCTCCAAATTTTTGGGCCAAGGTGGCCGCTTCACGGAATACACCACCGAGTCTTCCACCTACATCCTGCCCGTACAACAAACACTCCGGATGCTTGGCCATCAATTCTTCAATAGCATAGAGAGCGCAATCTACCATGACCACTTTTTCTCCGCCTTCTGGCATGCGCTCCCCTTTTTCCTCAGTAATCGGAGTAGGCGCAAAATCATGTGTGAACAAATCGTCTGGTGTAGGATCTTCAGCTTGCATTGCCTTTTCCAAGCTTTTCTTTACTTCTGAAACAATCTGTTTCTCGATAGATGTTATTTCGTTATCGGAGATGCCTTGATCTTCCAATAGCTTCCGCATTTTTGGATAAGGATCTCGCGATTTCGCTTCGTCCAGGTCGTCTCGATAAAATTCCATGCGGACTCCAGAAGTGTGGTGATTCAACAAAGGCACTTTGGCGTGCACAAGAAATGGACGACGTTCTTTTCTGATGGTACCAATCACCTCTTGAATGGTATTGTAACTTTCCTCAAAATCGGTTCCATCAATGGAAATAGCTTCCAATCCGTGAAATCCTGCAGCATATTCGGCGGCATTTTGGGCTCTGGTTTCAGCAGCGTTGGCCGAAATATCCCAACCGTTGTCTTGTACTAAATATAAAATAGGTAATTGCTTGAGTGCCGCCATTTGAAAGGCCTCGGCAATTTCTCCTTCGGTTACTGAAGCATCTCCTAACGAGCATACCACAACGGGGTGCTCCCCTTCTGAATGCTTCGAAATTCCCTCAGCTTCCTTGTACCAAAAACCCATGGCTACGCCCGTAGCTGGAATAGCTTGCATGCCCGTAGCACTACTTTGATGCGGAATTTTAGGCTTATCGTCGTCACGCAGACTGGGGTGGGAATAATAGGTTCTACCTCCAGAAAACGGGTCGTCTTTTTTAGCCAATACCTGAAGCATCAATTCATAGGGTGTCATCCCAATGGCCAACAGCATCGAATCATCACGATAATACGGGAACATAAAATCTTGGGGTTGCAGTTGCATTCCAACAGCGGTTTGGATCACCTCATGACCTCTTGAGGTAGCGTGAACATATTTAGACACCACTTTGAAATTTTCCTCATATATTTCGGTCATCGCTTTGGCGGTAACCAAATTTTTAAAAGCCTTTAGCAAGGTTGCTTTGTCTATCGTCATACTCTAAATTTTTCTATCTACGTCAAACTGTTCCATATTGTCTGCGATTCTCCTCAAGAAAGAGCCCGCTAAATAACCATCCACAATTCTGTGATCGAACGAAAGCGACAAATACATCATGCTTCGAATTTCAATGGAATCTCCCTCCGGTTTTTCGATGACTTCAGCTCTTTTTTTGATGATTCCTGTAGCCAGAATCGCGGCTTCCGGCTGATTGATAATCGGGGTTCCCATCAAACTTCCGAAGGTACCCACGTTGCTGATGGTAAACGTACTACCGTTGGTATCATCCCCTTTCAATTTACCATCTCTCGCCTTACTTGCCAGCAGGTTGGTAGCTGCAGCTAATTCAGGTAGCGACTTTGCATCAGCATCGTGCACCACGGGAACGATTAAATTTCCCGACGGTAAAGCCGTTGCCATCCCGATATTGATGTGCTCCTTCACGATGATATTTTTGCCGTCTAAAGACGAATTGATCATCGGGAAATCTTTGATCGCATTGGCCACAGCTTCAATAAATAGCGGTGTGAAAGTGAGTTTTTCTCCGTGCTTTTCTTGGAAAGGCTCTTTATTATTATTTCGCCAATTCACCATATGGGTGAGATCTGCTTCCACATAAGCCGTAACGTGTGGCGATGTATGCTTTGAATACACCATGTGGTTGGCAATCATCTCGCGCATACGGTCCATTTCAACAATTTTACCCGTCCCTTTATCAAACTGCAGATCGGGCACTTGAAATCCAGAAACTTCAGGAACCGCTTGAGCAAATTGATACGGCCTGCCTTCCTCGATATATGCTGCCACATCACTCTTTCTAAGTCGGCCATCCTTTCCTGTTCCCGGAATTCGAGCCAATTCTTCGTAGGAAATATGATGTTTCCGCGCCATGGCATCCACCAAAGGTGAAATAAACAAATTTTCGTTCACCTTGAAATTTTTTGAAGCAGCGGAGGAAGGTTGTGCTTTTTTGGGTGCCTGTTTCTGTTGAGGCGCAGTAGGCTTCTTCTCTTCAAAATTCATGTTCTTTTTGGCAGCACCTTCCTGCAATTCAAGTATCGCGATGACTTCACCTATGGGGACCACATCTTTGGCCGCAACCTTTTGCGAAATCAGGGTACCGGCACTTGGTGCAGGCACTTCGTTATCTACCTTATCGGTAGCAACTTCAACTAAAATATCTCCTTCCTCAAAAGAATCACCCTCCTGTACCAGCCAATTGATGATGGTACCTTCTGTTATGCTTTCGCCCATTTTGGGCATTTTAAATTCGGTTTTAGACATGCTTGTCGTTATGCTTTTTGTTCCGCCTTCATTTCGGCCAATGTTTTATAAAAATCTTCCTGTTCGGGTCTGTGTTCTGGAATTTCCCTCAAGGGTTGTACTTCCTTTAAACTTTCATGGCAATCTGCAGGCAATTGTTGATACAGTTTCGTGCCAGCTGTTTTCCAGGTAATCATTTCTTCGGAAACTTCCTTTATCGCTTTCGCC
>JAWWCH010000148.1:0-5442 GCA_033720575.1 Marinirhabdus sp. | reverse complement strand
TGAATATATAGATAACGGCTATGTGCCGGATGATAAAAGCCACTCTTCGGTTTCCAAAACCTTGGAATTGGCGTATGACGATTGGACCATTGCCCAAATGGCGAAAGTTGTGGGGAATTCAGAAGTAGAACAAGAATTCTTGAAACGTGCAGATTACTACAGAAACGTATTCGATTCGGCAAGTGGCTATATGCGTCCGAAGTTGGCAGACGGAAGTTTCAGAAAAGAATTTGATCCGCTGGATACGCACGGACAAGGATTCATTGAAGGAAACGCGTGGAACTACGGATTGTATGTGCCTCAGAACATTCCTGAAATGATCGAAATGATGGGCGGAAAAGCAGCCTTCAGTAAAAAGTTGGATAGTCTGTTTACGATGGAATTGGACGATAAATACATTTCAAAAAATGAAGACATCACGCGTGATGGAATTATGGGGAATTACGTGCATGGAAACGAGCCCGGGCATCATATTCCATATTTGTACAATTGGACCGATAGACCACGAGAAACACAGGCGCGTGTTCGGAAAATCATGGATGAAATGTATGGTCCAAATGTAGAAGGTCTCTGTGGAAACGACGATGCAGGGCAGATGAGCGCGTGGTATATTTTTAGTAGTTTGGGTTTTTATCCTGTCACGCCTGGATCTTCTGAATATGCCTTGGGGTCACCAAAAGTAGTAGAAGCCAAGATTCATCTGGAAAACGGAAATACGCTTAACGTTTCAACCAAAAACCAAAGTACGACAAACGTTTTTGTGAAGGAGGTGACGTTTAACGGTGAGGCTATCGAAAATTTTAGGATAGATCATCATCGCTTGATGGAGGGAGGCGAATTACGGTTCGAAATGGCGAGCAACTGATATCGTAAATAGGATCATTTTATTTATATTTGAATCAAAATTAAATCAATCATGGGAGTAGGATCACTAGTAATTGGAACCATCGTTTTGTGCCTAGCTTTAGGCTTAATCATTGAACTGAAAGAGCGGTATTAGATTATTTTCGAAAGTTACCTGCTGGCATTGGAGTTTCTACACGGTCTAGCAGTTCTTCAATTTCCTCCTTATCCTCGGTCTCTAATTCGGGGTTCGTTGCTGCTGGTGCTTTTTTTTTATGATGAATTTCATAATACATGCCAAAATGATCGCTGCCGAAGTTCTTGGTGCGAACCATTTCCTTTACAAACAAGTCTTCGGTATGGAACAAATGGTCTAGTGGAAAGCGCATGAACCAATATCCGGCGTGATAGGTCGGAAAAAATCCGCGACCGATACGAGGATCAATCATACCCGTCATTTTTTTGAATAACCGTGTAGTTCGGCTCCTAACCACATCATTCATATCACCACAAACAACGGTGGGTTTTTCTACCTCTCGAATGTGATGACCGGTGAGCATCAATTCGGCATCCCGTTCTTTACTGGTTTCATTTTCGGTTGGACTTGGAGGCGCCGGATGCAAGCACGCAAAAAAGACATCTTGACCGCTGTCAAGTTCATAATCGAAGTAGATGGATGGTACATCTTCTTCAACCTGACATTGCGAAGTCAAGTTTTTGAGAGGCTTCTTGCAGAACAGATGCATGCCGTAATAGTTTTCCAATGGAAATTTTTCCGAATACGGGTAATCGTGTTCTAATGAAATGATACCTTGTTGCCAAGCCATGTTCGATTCCATGGTCAGCACAATATCGGGGTCAAATCGTTTTACTTCCGCTAAAAAGGAATCGAAGTCGTGATTGTCTTGAAATACATTGGCTGCTAAAATAGAGACACATCCATTGCTCGGAAAATTTGGTTTTTTCCGTGGATGCAGTGAACTATATCGAAATACTTTCACCAATTGGTACACAGCACTGGCCAAGAGTCCGATAGCAAGAATCCACTCGAAAGTTGAGAGCGGCCAACCAAAAATTGCTAATAGTACCAATAAAATCAATTGAAGCACTATAGATTGGAGGCGCACAAAGTCGGGCATTCTAAAAAACCAGTGCGGACTGCCAAACACTGGGAAGAACGGTGAAATCGAAAAGAAGATACATAAAATGTATAAAACGATCATAGCATAAAATTACTGGATTTGGACAGAAATATCGCTACTTTTAGCATGTGATTAACATCTACGATATTTTGATCATCGGTGGTGGTGCGGCAGGGTTTTTTACCGCCATTAATGCCGCCAACATGAATCCGTCGCTCAAGATTGCGATACTTGAGCGTGGTAAAGAAGTACTGACCAAAGTAAAGGTTTCTGGCGGTGGGCGGTGTAATGTGACCCATGCCGAATTTATGCCGAAGGAATTAACCACGCACTATCCCAGAGGAAAGAAAGAGTTGCTCGGTCCGTTTCATTCGTTTATGACTGGAGATACCATTGCATGGTTCGAAGCACGGGGAATTCCTTTGAAAATTGAAGAAGATGGTAGAATGTTTCCGGAGTCCAATAGCTCTCAGACGATCATCGATTGCTTTCTGGCAGAAACCAAACGCTTGAACATAGCCGTGTTAACAGGACAACCCGTGAAACAAATTCGAACGAGCGATGATGGCTATGCAATCCATACCGCTTCAGAAGTGTTTTCCTCAAAAAAAGTATTGGTTGCCACAGGAAGCAATCCAAAAATCTGGAATGTATTAGAGGCGCTTGGTCACAACATCGTTCCGCCGGTTCCGTCCTTGTTCACTTTTAACATAAAAGACCCTCGCATTGAAGACTTGGCAGGTATTGCAACCCAAGCGAGAGTTGAGGTGCTTGCTGAAAATAATACGTCCATACTCGAAAGTGACGGTCCGTTGCTGATTACTCATTGGGGGATGAGCGGTCCCGCTATCTTAAAACTTTCAGCCTGGGGCGCTCGCTTGTTGGCGCCTTTGGAGTATACGTTTAGCATTCGGGTGAATTGGTTGGAGTATATTTCTTCAGAGGAAGCACTAGCAAGTTTGTTAGAATTGAAGACAGTACACCCCAAACAAAGCTTGCGAAAGTATGCCCAGTTCGAATTGCCGAAGCGATTATGGCGAAAGTTGCTCTTGGCCGCTCAAATTGACGAAACCGTGAGCTGGGCCGAGGTCACGAAACAACAACTCACCGCATTGGCCGAACAACTTACTCAGGGCATTTTTGAAGTTTCTGGCAAAAGTACCTTTAAGGAAGAGTTTGTCACGGCTGGTGGCGTGGAGCTCAAGGAAGTTGATTTTAAAACCTTTGAGAGTAAACTACATCCCAATCTTTATTTTTCGGGAGAGGTACTCAATGTGGATGCCATCACTGGCGGATTTAATTTTCAGCACGCCTGGACGAGCGGATATCTAGCCGCTCAAAGTTTGGCAAAACCTTAAAACAAATAGCGGGTAGTGTTTCTTATCTTTCCGTATGAAATTTACAATACTGCTCATACTTTCAGTATGTATTTATACCAATACCATGGAAGCACAAGATTTAAAAAAGCACCAGTGGGAACATCGAATTATCGTAGTTTCTTCGTCCACCTTTGAAAACCAAGAAGCCAAAGAACAGTTGCAATTATTAAAGAAAGATACAGGCGCGTTAGATGAGCGTAAACTGGTGATCTATCACGTGACCAACTCGGGGTATACGGTTGATTTTAGTGAAGACATTCAGGTTTCTGAAAAGACCCAATTTGCCATTGAAAGTTTTCAGGTTTCATTGATCGGGTTGGACGGAACCGAGAAATTCCATGCAACGGAGGTGCAACCTGCCGCTAAATTCTTTACTTTAATTGATGCCATGCCAATGCGGCGGGCCGAGATGAAAAATGATCATTAAATGCATAGAAAAGTAGCGTTGATTCGGGGTATCAATGTGGGCGGACACAAAAAGTTTCCAAAAATCGAGCAAGTCCATATGCTACAGGATTTGGGATTTGCCGATACTGAGGTGTATCTGCATACTGGAAATTGGATTTTTTCCACTACCGAAACTAATAGCGCATTGGAACATAAATTCGAAGAAGCCATCGAGAGATCGTATGGTTGGAACGTATCTGTAATTGTTCGTTCTGCTTCGGAAATGGCAGCTATCATGAACGCTTGTCCTTTTTCCGAAGAAAAGAAGAAAAAGAGCTACTTTGCATTGCTTCAACAACGTCCTTCCGAAGAAAAAATAGGGGCACTTGAAAAGGAACACTATCCGGGTGAGGAATTCCATATTGCTGAACGTTGTGTATATTTCTATTCTGAAGCAGGTGCAGCCAAGGCAAAACTCAGTACTAATTTTTTTGAGAAGATGCTTAAAGTTCAAGCGACCTCTAGAAATTATAATACGATGTCAAAGATTGTGGCCCTTACCATGTCCTAAATCATTTTCAAAAAGAAATAGCAGTTTTCGACATGATGGAAATACCTATCTTTGCCGTTGAAAATAGAATTCATGAGCGAGAACGATTTCCTTCCCGATTATACCTACAATTCCGTTGAAAAGGGAGTCGTTTCGGCTCAGGCTCCTAGCAATATTGCTTTGGTAAAATATTGGGGCAAGCACGGGGAGCAACTTCCACAAAATGCTTCGGTGAGTTTTACTCTTTCAGAATGTAGAACCGAGACCACACTTTCCTTTGAGAAGAAAACAAATTCAGACGATTTTTCTTTTGAAGTCTATTTAAACGAAAAACGTGAACAAGACTTCGAACCGAAAATCAAGAAATTTTTCGATCGCATTCAGAAGTACGTGCCTTTTCTGACCGAATATTCGTTTCAGATCCATACCAAAAACACCTTTCCCCATAGCAGCGGAATCGCATCGTCCGCCAGCGGAATGGCAGCCTTGTCCATGTGCTTGGTTCAAATGGAGGTTGCACTTGGCGCAGCGTTGAACAAATCTCAGCAATTGCAAAAAGCCTCGTTTTTAGCGCGATTGGGATCCGGAAGTGCCTCGCGCAGTATCGAAGGTCCGTTAGTGGTCTGGGGCGCCCATCCCGAAATTGATGGAAGTAGCGACCTGGTTGGTGTTGCTTATCCAAACGCGCTGCACAAAAATTTTATGGAGTATCAGGACACCATACTCTTGGTTGATGTAGGTGAAAAACAAGTGAGCAGCACGGCAGGGCATGACCTCATGCATTCCAATCCGTATGCCACCGAACGATTTCAAGAGGCCAACCGTAACCTTTCAAGATTAAAAGCTGTTTTTGAAAGTGGTGATCTAGATGCCTTTATTGAAATTGTGGAAAGTGAGGCTTTGCAGCTCCATGCCATGATGATGTCTAGTAGGCCGTATTTTATTTTAATGAAACCCAATACCTTGGCGATTATCAACGCCATTTGGAAATTTAGAAAGCGAACAGCGGTTCCGGTATGTTTTACATTGGATGCGGGTGCCAATGTGCATGTGTTATATCCGGCCTCTACAAAGAGAGAAGTGCAACATTTTATTGAAGATCAATTAGCACAATTTTGTAAAAACGGTAGTTACATCCATG
>JAWWCH010000147.1:0-5476 GCA_033720575.1 Marinirhabdus sp. | reverse complement strand
TTCCAGTACTTCGAGACAGTACTGCGGCTCCTGCCCCATCGCCGAAGATAACCGAAACACTTCTTCCACGGGTAGTAAAGTCGAGTCCGCCACTATGATTCTCGGCTCCAATCACCAATACGTTGGTATACATGCCGGTCTTGATAAACTGATCTGCCACAGAAATCGCATATACAAATCCGCTACATTGATTTCTCACATCTAAGGCTGGGATGGTTCGCATCCCCATCAGTTCTTGTACTTGAACTCCTCCGCCCGGAAAATACATATCTGGGCTCAAGGTGGCAAAAACGATCATATCGATATCCTTGGGTTCCAGATTCGCTCGCTCCAACGCAATAGTAGCTGCCTTCACGCCCATTACCGAAGTTGAATTACCGTCACCTTTCTTGATATGACGGCGTTCCTTGATTCCCGTTCGTTCTTGGATCCAAGCGTCATTGGTATCCATACGTTTTGAAAGGTCGTCATTGGTCACTACGTTTTCGGGCACATAATGACCCACGCCGGTAATCTTAGATGTATACATAGTTTTGCTTTAAATACGTTCGAAAGATACCAATTCACCCCTAGTAGCGGAAATTATTTGCCCCTTGTTGTTATGCATGCATAATAATGATTGCACCGCTATGAGTTTTTTGGTATCTTTTCTAAAAATTTTTCATCATGATAAAACGTATATTTCTCCTCACATTTTTACTCATCGGAATCCCGCTACTTGCCCAAGAAAACACGGGATACCAAAAACCGCCACAAGAAATTCTTGATTTAGTGGATGCCCCTTTGGCGCCTTCGGTGCTGATGGATGACGCTGCTGAAAATGCCGTCTTACTGTATCGGGACGCCTACAAAAGTATTGAAGAGCTCTCTGAAACCGAGATGCGCTTGGGCGGCCTCCGAATTAATCCCAAGACAAATATTGGGAGCCGTACCAATTATTACAACAACATTAAAATCAAAAACGCCACTGGAGATGATGCCACACAGGTAAGTGGTTTGCCTAACAACCCACGCTTGTCTAATTTTTCTTGGTCTCCAAACCAGAAAATGATTGCGTGCTTAAATACTACTACCGAAGGCGTAGAGGTATGGCTCGTAAACGTGCAAGATCGTTCTGCCAAGAAAGTCACTCCAGCTCAGGTAAACGCCAATATGGGAGACGCGTTAAATTGGTTCAAAGACAATAATGCCCTATTGGTCAAAATGCTTCCCGCGAATAGAAAACCTTTAATAAATGTTGCTGAAGCAGTGCCCACAGGCCCTACCATTTCGGTAAGCGATGGAGAAAAAGCCCAAAACAGAACCTACCAAGATCTTTTAAAAAACCCCAATGACGAGGCAAATTTTGAGCAATTGGCACTTTCAGAAATTAAGAAAGTAGGTTTAGACGGTACGGTATCGTCTTTTTTACCTGTTGGAATGTACCGTAGCATCAGTTTTTCTCCAGACGGTAATTTTGTACTGGTATCGGAAATTGATCGGCCCTTTTCTTATTTAGTGCCTTACTACAGATTCCCGTACACAGAAACCATTTACACGGCAGATGGCAATAAACTACAAGTGGTAAATGAAGTGCCACTAGATGAGGTTCGTCCGAAAGGCTTCATGGCGACTCGCACGGGAAAACGCGATTTTTCTTGGCGTAGTGACGCCCCGGCAAGTTTGATATATACTGAAGCGTTAGATGGCGGTGATCCAGAAATAGATGTTGCATACCGTGATGCGGTGTTCCAATTGGATGCCCCTTTTATCGGACAACCACGGCAAATTTTAAAAACGAAAAATAGATTTTCAGGAATAACATGGGGAAACAATCAAATCGCCATAGCCTATGACTACTGGTGGAACGATAGAAATACGAAAACCTATGTATTCAACCCAAGTATTCCTACTCAAGAGCCTAGAATTATTAGTGATAGAAACTATCAAGATCAATATAGTGATCCCGGTAATTTTGTGACCGAACGAAATAAGTACGATCGCTATGTGCTTGCCATGAACAAAGGCAAAGCGTATTTGATGGGTGCTGGATATTCAGAGAAAGGACAATTTCCATTCATAGACGCCTATACTTTGAAAACAGGAGCTACCGAACGCTTGTACGAATCTGAATACACCGATAAGAAAGAAACCTTGGTTGACGCCGTCAATATGGAAAAAGGACAGGTTTTGGTGCGTATTGAATCTCCAAATGAATATCCCAATTATTACTTCAGAAACATCAAAAAAAACACACTTACTCCGGTAACGTCGTTTGAAAATCCTTTTAAAAGTTTACAAGATGTGCATAAAGAAGTGATTACCTACAAACGTGATGACGGATTGGAATTAGAGGGAACCTTATACTTGCCTGTGGGATACGATATGGAGAAAAAGGAGAAAAAACCCATGATTCTTTGGGCGTATCCAAGAGAGTACAAAGACAAAAATAGCGCCTCTCAGAGCACTTCCAACCCCAATGAATTTACCTATCCCTATTATGGATCGCCCATCTATTGGGTAACCCGAGGTTATGTGGTATTAGATGACGCAGCCTTTCCAATTGTGGGAGAAGGAGACGAAGAACCCAATGATACGTTTCGATCTCAATTGGTGGGCAATGCGAAAGCAGCCATTGACGCCGTTGACAAATTGGGCTATATTGATCGAAATCGCGTAGGTGTGGGCGGACACAGCTACGGTGCGTTCATGGTGGCCAATTTATTGAGTCATTCTGATTTGTTTGCTGCAGGCATTGCCAGAAGCGGGGCCTACAATCGAACCTTGACGCCTTTTGGTTTTCAAAGTGAAGAGCGTAGCTACTGGGATTCTCCCGAAACCTACTACACCATGTCTCCTTTTATGCATGCAGATAAGATGAAAACCCCATTATTGTTGATTCATGGCGAAGCTGATAATAATTCAGGAACCTATCCACTTCAAAGTGAACGTTATTTTAACGCATTGAAAGGACTGGGAGCTACTGCTCGTCTGGTGATGTTACCGAAAGAAAGTCATGGATATCGCGCCAAAGAAAGTATTTTACACTTGTTGTGGGAACAAGATACTTGGTTAGAAACATACGTGAAAAACCGAGAAGAAAATGCGTTGAACGCCACCTCTGAAATAAAAAAGTAAGCAACACTTTTCTACCATATGAAAAAAAGGGAAGCCAATGGCTTCCCTTTCTAAAACAACCTAACCAATAAATAATAGAGATTTACTCTTTCATAGCAATTCTATTATCCCATTTTGATTATTCAAAAATACAACTTTGTTTAATCTTTATCTAATCTTATTAAACAAAATTTTGTTAAAGTTTTGACAATGAATCAATTTTATAAGTGTTGATGTTCACTCTTGCTCCAAGATCGTTCAATAAATTATAAAGCCCAAAGAAAGTACGGTTCATATACAAAAAGTGTTTTGACCCTCGATTTCCGTTCATCTTCCGTAGTTCGGTATCTTTTGCATATTTGTCGCTCAATGCGGCAATTTTTCCGAAGAATTCGGTATCGCTAAAGTCAAAGGTTTCACTGTGGAAGGGCTGGGTAAACAAACTGAGCATTTCATGGAAGAGTTTGCTGAAAAAATCCACTTCTTCTTCGGCATCCTCGGGTTTTAGTATTTGCAATTCATACATCTTCTCAAGGAAGATTTCCGCATCATTAATATTCTCTGGTTTGTCCAACTCAAAGTATGGTGTATATAAACTATCGGGTACCTTCTTGATACAACCAAAATCGATTTCAATTCACTCGCCTTTTTTAGACACCAAAAAGTTCCCTGGATGCGGATCTGCATGTACTTGGCGCAACTCATGGATTTGAAACATGTAAAAATCCCATAATGCTTGTCCCAATTGGTCACCTAAGTTTCGGTCTGTATTCTGTTTGGTAAAGTCTGAAAGGTGCGTCCCTTCCATCCAGTCCATCGTGATGATGCGTTCGTTTGACAACTCGGGATAATACTTTGGAAACTTGATGTTTTCGATATGCGAACACGCCTCTGTAATTTCAATACTCTGCTGGACTTCTAGGACATAATCGGTTTCTTCAAGTAGCTTCCCTTCTACTTCTTTAAAATACTTATCGCTGTCTTTTCCCTTAATATTGAACATTTTCATGGCCACTGGCTTCACCAGAGCCAAATCGCTACTGATACTATCTGCAACGCCTGGATATTGAATCTTTACCGCCAATTTCTTTCCATCTTTGGTAGCTTGATGTACTTGACCGATACTTGCCGCCGCAATTGAATTGGCATCAAAAGTATCGTATAGTGTTTCAGGAGCAGCACCAAAATAGCGTTGAAAGGTTTTACGCACCAAAGGCGCCGATAAGGGTGGTACAGAGAATTGTGCCAATGAAAATTGTTCCACATATGCCTTGGGCATGATGTTTTTTTCCATACTGAGCATTTGGGCAACTTTCAGGGCGGAACCCTTCAAACTTTTGAGTCCGTCATAAATATCAGCCGCATTCTCGGCATTCAGCTTGTCTTTGGTTACCGAACCATCTACTAATTTTTCTCCGTAGTATTTCAAGTAGTTACCGCCCACTTTTACGCCCGTCTTTACGAGCTTAGTGGCCCTCGAAATTTTCCCGGTGGGTATATTATCTATTGTTTTCAATATGTGTTGTTCTAACTGCGTTTATACTAGTTCATTTTTTCCTTCCAGAGGAATTTTCCAAAGTCGAGCACACTTTCCAGTGGCGTAGTTTCAAAGACATCAAAAATAGCACGTACCGACTTTTCAATGACCATATCCGTTTTTTCAAAATTTGGAGAATTGTCTTCCATCCAATATTTGAGAATGAACAAAGTCTGCAACCACGCTCCTTCTGAAAATACTGACTTCGGTTGTTTCAAAATTTTCAAGTTCTTTTCGGCATTAGCGGCTTCAACAAGCCTTGATGCGAACTCCTTCACCCTACTTCGCAACCCTTTCAGTTGCTTCATATTCTTCATCATATCTTGCTGTTCCTGCAATGCAAAGAGTACATAGCTTCTATTTGCCGTGAGCAATTCAAAAAACGTATAGAAAAAGGTGAGCATTTTCTCTTGGTTACTGAAGCTATCATAAGCCTCGTTCTTGTGTGCAAGCCGCATGGAAAGATCAAAGAAACTATTCCAAATTTCTTGTTGAAGTCCTTCAAAACTTCCGAAGAAATTGTAAAATTCAGCTTCCGTGATCTTGTGATCTTTGGCGAATTTATAGACGCTCTTCGGCCTAGTTTCTTGTTCTAAAACATGGTTCATGTAAGCCGTTAGAATCGATTGTCGTGTTACGGCTTTTTTCTTCGGACTTGCTTTTTTGGCACTCATAATAACTTCAGTTTTAAATCGATACAAAGATAACGAATGTTTAACTTTTACGATATATCGCTAAACAGAATATTGTGTTAAATCTTGGATGTGGATTTGAAGTCGATAAGGGAAATGACAACCTGTCAGCATTTTTAAATTGGTACTCTCTTTGTCCTAATGAAATACA
>JAWWCH010000146.1:0-5500 GCA_033720575.1 Marinirhabdus sp. | reverse complement strand
TTAGTCTTTAGTCTTTAGTCTTTAGTCTTTAGTCTTTAGTCTTTAGTCTTTAGTCTTTAGTCTTTAGTCTTTAGTCTTTAGTCTTTAGTCTAAAAAATTATTACTTTCAATTCATCAATTACGAACAGATGATAAATAATTTGCTATATGTACCCACCTCCGCACCATCAATCTGATGACATTCAAAAGATGATTTCGGTCATCCGGGCGTTTCCTTTGGGCATGCTGGTCACTGCGGAAGGCAATCGACCTTTCGTCACACACATTCCAATGATCTACAATGAAGAATCGGGAAAACTGGTAGCACATATCGATAGACAGAATCCGCAACTCAATACATTACAAGATGGGGCTGAAGTTACTGTGGTTTTTAAAGGTCCAGATTGCTACATCTCCCCTAGTATATACAGTACACCACAACTTCCCACGTGGAATTATATCATCGTTCACATTACCGGAACGATACATTTGATACAGGATTCTGAGGCAGCTAAACAAACGATGGTAGACATGACTGATTTTCTGGAGGCACCCGAACACAAATTTAGATTGGCTATGGATGACCCTCGTATGGAACGCCTCATAAACTACATCCAAGCGTTTGAGATAGAAATTACCAATTGGGAAGGAAAATTTAAGCTGTCTCAAGATAAAAATGCAGCAGATTTTGATCGGGCAAAGCAAGCCTTGATTGATACTTCACCTTTTCATCAACAAGCGTTTTTGAAGCAAATCTTAAATACGATCAATCCGGAATAATCGTACTTTCTGAAACAGTTAATATAAACCAGGGCTGTGATGAATTAACGCCTGAAATTGTTCGAACTTGTAAACCTTCGCTATCCCTGTAGTATTTTTGTTCTCTGCCAGGCGCAATTGTTCCATCAGTCAATATGACATAGCTCTCATTCAATGCCAAATCAACAACATTTCCGGAAGGCGTCTCGACACTAGTAGTAGTTGGATCAAACACGCCAAAGACGTCGCCAAAATTTTCAGCTCGCATCAGGTAAGGATCTGTTGTTTCCTTTGTGAATAGAGGCACTCCATCTTGGTCAATAAGATAACCTAATGAATCCCTTACAGATTGATTTCCTATCACGTCCAAACATGGTTCACAAGTACCTTCACCTATATATTCCGACTCAAACTTGAAATAAGTCTCCCCATTAATTGTTTGAGTCTCGGTGATCGTTCCTTTTATTTTATAATCCTCAACTTCATAATCCATGGAAGATTGGTCGTATCGATACACATCGTACGTCCAACTATTCCCAATTTTAAGCGCGTAATAATTAGCCACTTCAATGTCTTTGGGTGTGGTGTCGTCATCGTTAGAACAAGCACTCAATAAAATGGCACAGAAAGCAAAAAAGAAAACAAAAGAATTATTCATCACATCAGATTTAGAGTTAAAAAAGTAATGGTGTTGAATAAAGGAGGCGTTTGGTTAGTAACATATTAACGAAAGCCAATCAAAAAAAGTATACGTATTAAATGTATTTCTTCACTTCCTCAAAATCCAATCCGCCATAATTACCGCTGCTCATTAACAGTAGTGACGTATTATCGAATTTTTGTGTATAGAGAAATGTCTTGAAATCGGCCGGATCTACAAATACCGTAAGATCATCTCGCTTAAAAGCCTCCGTAATCTGGGTCCGTTTAATGGCCTCCAACCCTTTTATCATGACCGCATGTGGCGAGTAAAACACCACGGCTACATCTGCCGCATCCAAGGCTCCTTGATATTCGGTTAAGAACTCTGGGTTGAGACTGCTGTAGGTATGGAGTTCCAGACAGGCGATAAGCTTTCGGTCTGGATATTGGTTTTTTAAAGCTTCGGTGGTGGCCTTTACTTTACTCGGACTATGAGCAAAATCTTTATACGCGATTGAAGTAGGCGTCTCTGCAATCAATTCTAATCGCTTGCTTGCCCCGTGGAAGGTAGCTATAGCTTCGTAAAAATCTTCCGCATCTATTCCCATGAGTTGGCAGATCCAGCGCGCACCTTCTAGGTTATTCAAATTATGCTTGCCAAAAACTTCGATGGGCATTGGGCCTTCAGGTGTTTCAAGTAATGTAACACCATCTTCTACCGTATATGCTGGTGTTTGATAGGGTACTTTCTTTACAGTGGCTGTTGTGCTTTCTACAATTTTCTTTACCTCGGCATCTTCTTCATTGTAAATAATAGTGCCGCCATTTGTAATTTCAGTTAAAAAAATCTCAAACTGTTTCACATAGTTCTCATACGTCGGAAACACATTGATGTGATCCCAAGCAATTCCGCTGAGTAGCGCAATATTCGGTTTGTACAAATGGAATTTCGGACGCCTATCGATCGGGGAAGACAGGTATTCATCACCTTCTAGAACCATAAAATCATTGTCTTCTGTAAGTTTGACCATGGTATCAAACCCCTCTAGTTGGGCACCCACCATATAATCTACGTCTCGATCGTGATAATGCATCACATGCAAAATCATGGACGTTATGGTGGTTTTTCCGTGGCTGCCTCCAATCACTACTCGTGTTTTGTGTTTGGATTGCTCGTACAAAAATTCTGGATAGCTATATATTGTGAGTCCGATCTCCTTTGCCTTCAACAATTCTGGATTGTCGGCTTTGGCATGCATACCCAAAATCACAGCATCGAGATCTGTTGTGATTTTCTCAGGGAACCAACCAAATGCTTTTGGAAGCAACCCGTGTTTATGGAGTCGGCTCTTGGAAGGGTCAAAAATCTCATCATCGCTTCCTGTAACTTGATCGCCTTTATGGTGTAATGCCAATGCCAAATTGTGCATGGCAGCGCCTCCTATTGCAATAAAATGTACTCGCATATATGCGTAAAATTTATGAATTTAGATGATTGTTGCGAATGCTCCAACTTGTGATAGGTAAAGGTAGGTATTATTTGCAGATTCTCCATGCCTCGCAAGCAGGCGCTGCTCAAGTGAATTTATAACGATTGGATCTCCCGCTTTTCTTCTTTAGCTTCTTTAAAGTCTGGTCGATCTTCCAACGCCTTATTGATCCATTGCATGGCGGTATCTTTTTGCCCCATGTTCTTGTATATCTGTGCCAAACGATAGTAGGCCCAATCTTTTGGAACTCCATCACGAACCGTATGGTTTTCAATATACGCATGCAAGCTGTTTATTCCAGTTTGGGCATCGAGATTGTACTGTGCTGCTATTTTACCGATTTGATAATTCAACCGATTGCGCTTGTGGATCTGCAGTGATTTGTGCGCTGTTTCCATCGCTTTATCTGGGCGATTGTTCTTTTCGTAGTGTTCGGTGAGTTTTTCATAGGTATGCGGGGAACCACCTACTTCGATCGCCTTCTTATAGAATCGCTCAGCATCATCCGGGCGATCATCGTATTCGGCAATGTATCCATTGGCCAGATAGCCATCTACAGGAGAAATTTTCAACAACTGATTTGCATATTTTGTGGCCTTAGACTCACTTCCGCCAAAAATTCCGGGCAGTTGCATGTAAAATTCAACCAAGGCCCAACGCGCTTCAATGTGGTTTGGATCGAGTTTAGCGGCAGTTTCAAAATGATACTTGATGTCATCGATCAAGACTACTGCTTTGAGTTTGTTTTCTAGTGCTTTCATTCCCAGCACGCCACCGTACTTAAAATGGTAATTTGCATTCTTCTCGTTCGCTTCAACCAATGGCTCGTAATAAGCGATGGCCGTATCCCAATCTTTACTATATCCTGCTATGTCTCCAAGGTATTCTTGTGTTTTTTCATGACTAGGATGCTGTTTGAGATATTCCTGAAAAAGTGGTTTTGCTTTAGAAAACTGTTCTTTCTTGAAATAGGACTCGGCTTTTTCGAATGTAGTTTGTGCCGAAAGGAATGCAGGAAATAACAGTACGAAAAGTAGGTGTTTCATTGTAATGGGGTGCTTTAAAACGATTGTCTTATTGTTTCGGGGGATATTTGGCGAATATTTTTTTCAATATAGCAACGTAATGGGCTTCCTTTTGTTGCGGGCCCGCCTTTTCTTTGAATTCGTCTTCGGCAATTGCCTGCCAGACCAAATCATCTTTAGCCACATCTATCAAATCGACCGTCAATTCTTGGGTAACCACACGGCCGCCTATGGGAATTCCGCCGCTCACGCCGATGCCACCGTTCCTACCGCCACTGCCAACACCGATACCGATGGTATTTCGTGAAGGACCAATACTTTCT
Source organism: Marinirhabdus sp. (assembly GCA_033720575.1). Classification (GTDB taxonomy): domain Bacteria; phylum Bacteroidota; class Bacteroidia; order Flavobacteriales; family Flavobacteriaceae; genus Marinirhabdus. Next base: position 1,282 of record JAWWCH010000146.1, on the reverse strand, counting down.
TGGGCATAAAAATTAACGAATAATTGAGGGGTATCCGATTTTACGAAGCCACGCATTTGCAGTAAACTATCGGTGGCTCGCATGATGCGTCTGTCGTCCAGTTCGCTCAAACCGGACTGAATCGTTGGATAAAAATTATAGGTGGAATAGGTTGAAAAATCGACAGCCTTATCATAGTCTACGCCCACTGAAGCCCCACAGGACACTAAAATGGCAGAAATAAATAATAGGTATAAAACTTTCATCGCAACACTTTGTACTAATGTAGTCAAAAAATATGCCGAACCGTTGCGTCTTTGTTATTGTTTAACAATTTTCTTGGTGACACTACCCGCTTCGGAAATCACCTTCACGAAGTAAATTCCTGCGGAAAGATCGCTCACATCGATTTCAGTAGCTGTAGTTTCTTTCAGTTTTTGACCGCCCATGGAAAAGACTGCAGCTTTTACAAATTTGAACTTTTCAATATTTGAGATCGTGAGTTTTTCTGAAACCGGGTTGGGATATAAAACCAAAGTTTCCTCAAAAGACGCTTCGGGAGTTCCGAGAAACTCACAGTCGTCCACAAACTGAACCTGTGCATCGATGTTGGTAAAGTTATCTTCCGCGAAAGCGACATCATCAACACATACAAATTGCAGGCTCGGGCACATGCGTCCGTCGAAGGTCGTGATGGCCGTATTATTGCCGTTTCGCAAGTTTACCCCAGATAAATCGGGACTATCTGAAAAATCTACACTGGTTAACGCGGTATTGTTTTCCAAAGACAAGACATCTGCAAAATTACCTCCGCCATTAAAACCTGTGATATTCACAAAGGCTTCCAGGCCTGAAAAATCGATTATTATTTCATTTGCCACGTTTAAAGTTCCTGTAAAGGCTTCGGCTTCGTCGAATTGAATTAAGTTATCGCTGTTGGTATCGATGATAGGATTGTGGTCGAGCAGAGCATTGAGGAAGTTGGTGTCGGGGATGGAAACAGTTCCACATTCTATTTGGATTTGTTCTCTACTGTTACATCCATTATTATTGTTTTCAATTACAAATCCTACAGAAGGGTCATTAATTCTGTCACATATTGAAGTAATATCACACTCGGATAATTGTGCATTATCAAAAATACTAAAGTTAGTAATAGAACTTAAAGGCGATATATTTGAAAGGGCATCAATTGAAGTTAATATAGGATGCCCATTCATACCGAAAAAGCTATCAATTGAACTTAGAGATTCTAACCCATCTAGAGTGGTGAGAGCAATATTGTTCGAAAGCAACAAACCTT
>JAWWCH010000145.1:0-5500 GCA_033720575.1 Marinirhabdus sp. | reverse complement strand
TGTTGATCCGTAATTGCTCCTGAAATTAGTATAGGTCTTGAAGCCTTCCGCAGAGAGAAAATTTTCAAAATCGGAGTTGTCGATATCGTAATACCCTTTTTTTAATTCTGAAGGGTTTACGTACCCATCAGGTTGAATCACGTAGATATTTGGCGTCTCTACCAAGCGCACTTCTGAGATGGCATCAGGTAAGGTTTTCCATGCGTTTGAAACCATTAGATGATTGTAGAGCTGTGGTATAAAACCCACCAATGCTATTGTGGCAAGTACAAATTGAAGCACCACAATCTTCTTTATATGTTTCCAAAGAAAAAAAGCGATAGCAGCTGCCACCAACAATACGATCAACGTCCATTTTTTAGAAATATCTGCGCGTAGACATAGCTGAAGGAAATTCAGAAAGGCAAACGCATTCACAAATAAAATCAGCCGCTGCACTATTGGGTGCTCCAACCATTTTTTTGCGAAGACTCCAGCGATAAGCATGGCCAAAATGGGCAAAACAATAAAGAGGCCTGCAAAATATGTAAAATGCGACCAGCTATTGATTAAGGTGAAGTTATTGTCATAATAGAACACTAAAGGGTAAAGGCCAGCAGCGAGTCCGACCACGGCTAAGAATGTATACGAAATTTGTGATTCTTTGGGCACTGCGTTGCTTTCTTAAATTATTCTATTTTTTCAAGTGTTGGTGTATACTCTTCATCTATACATTTGTAAATTGACGCTCCTAAAAAGCGATCATACTTTGGTATAAAACTGGTGTTCGGTTCTTCGGAACGCATCAGTTCGGGGTTTTCACCCAAGGTAGCAAAAACAGTTCGAAACAAATTTACGCTACTTTTTATGACCTTGGGACGATCTTCTATTTCTTTCGGCCATTTAATGGTCAATAGACTATTGAAAATAGAAATCTTGTCGGCATCGCTCAATGCCTTCCTTTCCACTTGCTTCACGTAATCTAACCCAACATACCCCCCATGGTCTGCCACTAGCACGATCATCGGATTGGAATCATAGGTGTTGATCACTTCAATCAGGTCTGTAAGCCACTGATTTGCGGTTTGTAAACGCTCTAAGTATTTTGTGCGCTCTTCAACGGCCCCGTCGCTATAAGACGCTTCATACATCACATGACTGGGCAGTGTTTTTTCGATGAAAAAGAAATTCGGCCCGTTGGGCATTTCCGCTATGGCTGCCTCAAAATCGGGAACGATATCAGCACCATATACGGGTCCGGTGTCATATATTTTTATCTGGCTACGTTCGATATTACAATGGTCAAAATTGGTTTGTTTTCCATTGATGAGAAAATAACTATTATCGGTAATAAAATGCGTGGTATAGCCATTTTTATCTAGGATATTGAGCGTGTTATTATAGGGTCCTACCACCACATCTTGTGAACCATAGGTTTTAAGATTCCCTTTATAGGTGTTTTCATAATAGTGATGCTTCATTGCAAACATCGAAGAATTTGAAGTGAGCGTAGAATAATAATTGCTTCTGAACTCAGGATACGGCTGGAAATTTTGAGCCTCCAAATAAGATTCAAACTGGGAATTATCAAACGAATAGGGTGGTTGATCCAACTTGCTGAAATTTGCATACCCATCGGGTTGAATTACGTAAATATTCGGGGTGTGTTTCAGTTGAACTTCATTTAAGTCAGTTGAAATTGTGGTCCAATCTGCAGTATAGGTCGCCATAAACCAAAGTCTGGGCACCAACATAAAAATACTAAGCACCCCTAAAACCAGCTGCAAGATCACAATTTTATCCAGATATCGATACACCAGAAAGCTGAGCATTCCGCCACCAAACATGACTACTGCAATCTCCTTTTTATTCCCTAGAAAAATCAGCATGGCGAGTAATCCGAAGAAAACCACCAGATTTACCCCGGTCCTCCGGTATTTTTCCAAAGTGCGCAAAAACGAAAGCTTGAATATAAATCTTGTGAGCACCAATAACACGGCTGGAAGTAGAAAACATATCGCCAATAAAAAACCTAGTTGCAACCATGAATCGGCCATATCAAAATTGCCGTTGTAGTAATGTAAAAACGGGTATAACCCCGCTGCCAAGACCAATTTCAGGGAATCAACTTCTGAATGCTTTGACGAGGTGTGCGTGGTTGACTTCATCTAATGTTTCTTAAAAACGATATTGCCCGAATCATCTATACATTTATAAACGCCTTTGGGTGCGCCACTATTGATTATGGTATAACTGCTATTATCTTGTAAATATTCTAAATATTTTTGGTCTTCCGCGAGATAAGAAAATAAAATTCGAAACGTATTGATTCCGCTTTTGAAGTGCCGGTCTATTTCGGGAGCATTTCCGTCAGGCCATTTGATGGATAACTGTGTGCTAAATGCTGAATACAACCGATCTCTATCCATAGTTTTTTCGCGTACTTCGAGCATATAGTCATATCCTAAATAGCCCCCGTGATCTGCCATGATCAGGATAAGTCCGTTTGGATCCTTTTCTCGGATCATCTTGATGATCTTCTTTAAACGTCCATTGCTTATCGCAAGGTTCTGTTGGTAAATTTCAGCTTCTTCTTCTGCTCCTTTCGAAAGCCTTTCCAATGATTGAACGTGACCCGGCTTAAAAATCTCTATGAAGAAAAACTTAGATCGGTCTTCATCTTCATTCAGGTATTTCTCGATGGGCACTAAAATATCTTCTTCCCGTTGAAAACCATCGGTCATCAATGCGATTTCACCATAATCGAAATTGCAGACATCGTAACCCATGTCTGGAAAATTACTCAACAAATATGAGCCTTCTGCTAAAAAATGCGTCTTATACCCGTTGTTCTTGAATATGTTCAGAACAGGGTTGTCTGAAATGATCACGTTTCGTGCATTCGCTATCTCGCTAAAGTTAAATCCATTGTTGTAATAATGGTGCTTCATGGTAAAGGTAGCCGAGTTTGACACTAATGTAGAACTGTAATTACTTCGAATATTGGGGTAAATTTTAAAGCCATTCTCGCGAAGAAAATTCCAATAGTCTGCATTATCAAAATTGTACGCACCTTTGCCCATTTCAGATATATTCACATAGCCATCAGGTTGAATGTAGTATACGTTAGGGCGTTTTTTGAATTGTACCTGTTCGATATCATCTGGTTGGTTGGTCCATTCATTTGAGTACGTCCATTGATTTTTAATGGTGGGAAACAACCAAAACAATCCGATGAGTGCTAGAGTAATTTGCAAGACGATGACCTTTTTGAAAAATTTTCTCAAAAACAAAGCAAACAGCAAGGCCACTGCAAGAATTACAAGCGTGGGCACCCACTGAATCTTAGCGTATACACACAATTGAATAAAACAAAGAAAGAGGGCAACATTGAAAAACGAAAAGAGAAAGGCGCTTCGTTTTTCAACCCAATCCAACCTACGCAAGAATTGCAAAGTGATAAAACCCATCAGAGGAGCAACCACGAATAAGCCGATGAAAAACACCAAATGTTTCCACGAATTGATCAACGAGAAATTATTGGTGTAGTAAAATATGATGGGATATAAACCTGTAGCTAAACCAACAATTACGGCAAACTTGAAATGTTTGGGAAGTCTTGTGGTTTTATTTTCCGCCATAGTTTAGTCAATCTGTTAAATGCTTATAAACCATATAACGACACTGTTTGTAAAAGCGTATTACTTATTTTTATTCTTCAACAAGTATAATACACGTTTTGTCCCCGGAACAATTTCCTTTTTTTCCAGGTCGAAATACTGAAGATACCCCGCTTCAAATTCGGCTTCATTATAGAAGTCGAAATGGTTGATAAACTCGCGTTTCCGTACCAAAAGACTCTCTACCCAAGAATCTTCCCTTTTTGGAAATTCAATGATCAAGGTGCTAGAGAATTTCGCAAAAAATTCGGCCGACTTCTCAAAAGGAACATTTCCAGACAAGGTAATGTGATGAATAAGTGCCAAGGCCATGGTCACATCTGGTGCATAGGCGCCAAGACGTTCAATGAGTGAGTTGCGTTCGGTGTTATTGAACCCAATGCCCGGGGCCGGTTGCAAGACATCACAGACAAAAGGCAGCATGTTTGTTTCTTTGTTCTCTTGAAGTTGCTTGTAATTATAATCTACAGCATTGCTATCAATATCGGTAACAATAACGTCTGGCACGGTATCAATCACAGTTCTGGCAAAGGTGCCATCGTTTCCTCCCACATCGATGATACGTTGTGGAGACAAAGCTGTTACCCACTCACGTATCAATTTTTTCTTCCCTTCGAATGCGGCTTGTTCGTAATTGGTTTTTTCGTAATAATTCCCCCATTCAGAGCTTTCGTTCAGCTCCAACTTCTTGATATAATTGAACAAACTTTCAATGATATTGCTCTGCGCCTTCTTCGATAACTTGGCAACCTTGGTTTCTGCTTTGTAATCTTCGCTATGTTTGCTCTCCATCTTCGCCAATAAGTGAATATTGGTATGAAGGGTTGCACTCAATTTGGTTTTGCCTGGCAACATTGAAGCGATCAGTTTTACCGGAATTCCGTCAATGTGCGTCTGCATCATTTTAAAGATATCAGTGCCATGGTATTTGGCCAGTACTAACGGACCCAAGAAATGAGTGATAAACTGCTTATACGCTCGCCAGGGTGTTCCTTCTTCGTAAAAGTCGAAAGACAATGTATCGATAAACACGGGTTTCCCTTTATGGAAGGTCACGTTATAAGCCGATGCGTCTTTAAGAATAAAACCTTTAGACAAGGCATATTTTTGAATGCGTAGCGTAAGAAGCGCTGCATGCTTGTATTGATGAAAACTCCATTCAAAAGGATTGGTAATGAACGGAATTGGCTCTGGGGTAATGATAATCTTTTCTGCAGAATTTGAGGTTTCGGTATGGGGTATGAGCAAGCCTTGTTTGATCAAGGTCTTGAAAAACCCACTATCTTTTAATTTGTTGTACTGCGGAAAATAAATAGGATTGATAACACGACTTAGCGTATCACCGTCATGAAACATGTATCCGGAAGGGTCTCGAAAAGAAGCTTGATGTGTATTATTTTTTGGTGTCATCGGCCTCTGGATCTGTATCGTGGTCAGTATCGTCAATATCGATAGAGTCGTACGAGTCGTCTTCCTCTTTTAACAAACCGAAAAACGCCTTCACCTTATACCATGCATTTTTTGAAAATAACAGAACGCCTGCTGCGGCAGCCACTACAGCTTGTACGATCATCGCCCCTAGGCCTGGATCAAAATACAAAAAAATCATACACTCGTATTTATTGGGGCACGAGGCCCCGTTCTTTTTTTCTAACCACAAATAAACTAAAAAACGCTCAAATTCTTGTTCTCGAAGCTAGAATCTTTCTTACTTGACTCGTTTGCGATCTACTTCTTTCAATTGAATTTTACGCAGTCGTAAATGGTTTGGTGTGACCTCAACATATTCATCCTTTTGGATGTATTCGAGCGCTTCTTCCAAAGAAAACTTTACCGCTGGA
>JAWWCH010000144.1:0-5515 GCA_033720575.1 Marinirhabdus sp. | reverse complement strand
GCAGAAAGATCAATTATGGTATTCAATGTGTTATCGCGCAGATAAACGGTAGCATTGCTTAAACGGTCACCTTGAACCTCTGAAATCTTAATCGTAAAGGGAATTGCATCACCTTCAACGGCAGTAGAAAACCCTAATTTTACGATACGTTCTCCGTCCATCTGGGGCAAACTTTGAATGCCCAGTTCCGCTTCGCCCTCTGGAAGTAGACTATATAATGAAACTACCGAAGCCAATCGTCTGCTATCATACCCGTTTTCAAAGGCATCTAGATTTTCATCTGAAAAACCGATCAAGGTATTGCCGCTCAATGCATAATCGGCATTGGACACCGTGAGCCATATACGATCTACATTTTCTTCAAGGTCTCGCAAGGTGTTGTTATTGTCTACGCGTCGCATGCTATTGTTAAACACAGCCGTTCCTGCGGCATTCGCTTTAATTCCAAAACCTTGGGCCGTACTTATAAATCCGTTGGGTCTGGTGTCAACGCCAGTTGGGTCGGCAGGAGCTGCGGTTCCCCCCATGAGGTTATACATGGAAATATCCTCCATCGAAAAATTCATAGAATTATATCCTGGAAGACTAGTGCTTGGCGGGGTGAGGTGTTCCCAAAAATATACTTCATCTACCATGGCATTGGCAGCAATAAAATCGACTGCACTAATGGCCGATGGGTACGGATTTGCAAACACATTCGGACTGTCATTCTTGGTGGTGTTAAAGAGTACCGGATAGGTTATTTCACCATTGTTGAAGGTTCCCGTATCAAAATTATAATTGAACACCCCGCCAGGTTGGCCATATCCCGTTTGGGGTCTTACGATATATCCCTCAGCAATCTCGATAGCTGTTGGATTTGGAATGGAGCTCCAGAAATCGCCATTGTCATCGGCAAAGTTCTCGGCCATTGGAAATTGAGTAGCCACATCAGGATTGGGTACAAAATTCGATGTATTGTGTTCTAATACCAAAAATGCTGAATTCCACACATTTCCTCGTGTTTCACCTGTAACGGGACTACCCATCACTAAAAAGTCATTTGGATCTACCGTTGGCGTTTCCACCAACACGTCAATGTTTCCGTTGTTCAGCGCTACCGATGTATCGTCGCGCTGCACCAGGCTACCTTCATGCTGAATGGTAAGTGTTCCATTATTGTTTACATCGAAAGAGACGTCAATATAATCACCTGAGTTTATGACCACCGTTGTGCCTGAATCTATAGATAATGAACAAGCGACAAAGCTGCCGTCATTCGTGGTTTGGTAATTGCTTCGTATGATGGCGTTGGTGGAAGCATTTGGAGGTCCAGCCGACCAGCTTCCGCCGATAAATTCGGTAGTAGTTGCGCATGCTGGTAGGGGTGCTGGGTTGGCTACAATGCTAAACGAAGCGGCAGCTGCAAAAACCTCCCTTCGTGCTACACGAAGCTTGTAGGTGGTTCCTGAGCTTAGTCCGAAAAATGTAGAATTTCCGTTGCTACAGCCTAGTTCTAGTCCACCACAATCTTCTAAAAGTGTAAAATTAGTTAAGCTGCTTGCGTTGCTTATTTCTATATCGCCATTCACGGGCATGGAGAAAGAATACCAAACATCTAGATTCGTATTGGAGGCGGTTTCACAAGTTGCATCGATACTTTCAGTAGCAGCGCGTGAATCGAATGTTACTGTAATCGGAGAAATGGCACCCACGTTCAAGACTTCGGCAGTTGCACATTCATCATTCGGAGCCGTTTCAAAGGCCTGTACATTGAAGGTCACATCACTGGCAAAAATCTGTCGTTCACGAATTCTCAAAACATACACAGCACCTTCCGTTAGGCTATAGACAAAGGTATCGTCATTGTCACACTTAATTTCATTTCCTCCGCAGGCGTCGTACATAGTAACTCCTACGGTACTGGGGATGCCCGTAAGTACAAAATTTCCGTCAACGGGCATAGTGAGTTCGTACCATACGTCCAAGTTGTTGCTGGCTGCATCATCACAGCTTGCATCGAGACTTTCGGTAGCAGCGCGCAGGTTTACGGAATAGGTGTTGGTGTTCGCCGTTTCAACCAAGATCGCCGTTCGGTCAATGCATTCATCATTTGCAGCCGTTTCGAAGGCTTGGACATTGAACGTGACATTATTGGCGAATATCTGTCGCTCGCGAATTCGTAGAACGTATACAGAGGCAGCGGTTAGATCGTACACAAAAGTATCATCATTGTCGCATGCAATTTCATTTCCTCCGCAGGCATCATAGAGACTTACTCCAACGGTACTCGAAATTCCTGTGAGCACAAAATTTCCATTCACGGGCATGGTGAATTCGTACCATACGTCTAAATTGTTACTGGCCGCATCATCGCAGCTCGCATCGAGACTTTCTGTGGCTGTTCGCAAATCTATGGAATACGAGTTGGTGTTGGCGGTTTCAACCAAGATGGAGGTTCTGTCTACACATTCATCATTTGGGGCCGTTGCAAAGGCCTGCACATTGAAGTTGATACTACCGGCGAAGATTTCCCGCTCACGAATACGCAAGACATACACCGTAGCTGCTGAAAGCCCATAGACAAAAGTGTCGTCATTGTCGCATTCAATTTCATTTCCGCCACAGGCGTCGTACACCGTTACCCCTACGGTACTCGAAATTCCAGAAACCACAAAATTACCGTCCACGGGCATGGTGAACTCATACCACACGTCCAAATTGTCACTAGATGCGGTATCGCAACTGGCGTCTAAACTTTCTGTGGCAGCTCGGGTGTCTGTGGAATAGGTGTTGGCATTGGCAGTTTCAACCAAAATGGTAGTTCGGTCTACACATTCATCATTGCTTGCAGCAGCAAATGCTTGGGCGTTAATGCTGAATGTTCCTGCAAACGTATCGCGTTCAGAAATTCGTAGAATATAGGCTGTTGTGGCTGAGAGTCCATAGACGATACCATCGTCATTAGAGCAATAGAGCTCAGCACCGCCACAGCTGTCAAAAATAGAGATGCGCAAGGTTGATGGTACGCCTGAAAAAACTAGATTTCCATCAACCGGCATTGTAAAGTTGTACCAGAGATCGAGATTATTGTCTGTAACGTTTTCACAGGAGCCATCCAAAGATTCTGTAGCGGTTAAGGTATCATCACTAATGGTGGTGGAACTGGCGGTTTCAATTACAATCGGTGTACTGTTGGCACATTCGTCGTTTGCAAAGGACTGCCAAAGAAAACATGGCAATAGTAAACATGTAAAAATTAGGGTAGTTAGTGTCTTCATAACATAATTATTTGGGTAGTATTCTACAGAATATTCAAGTTACGAGAAGCACGGAAAAATCTCAACGGAAACTGCGACTTTCAAGGAGAAATCCCTTAAAAATCTATGAATTCATAGAGGTTTATATTAATGGAAGTTAAAAATCGAGCTTTAATTGCACGTCAATTGATTTCTGTTCTAGAGCTTTTTGGTTTTTTTCGGTTTCATTGTTGAGGTTCGATAGGCTTATGCCTAACAGTCGAACAGAATCGCGCATTTCATCTTGATACAATAACTCTTTGACATGTTCCATGATCAATTCTTTGGAAGCAACGTACAACGGCAGTGTTTTGCTACGGGTTTGCAAGGTGAAATCACGGTATTTGATTTTAAGGGTGATCGTTCGTCCGGCAACCTTGCTTTTTTGCAGTCGTTTTTCCACTTCAGCAGCAATGTCTTCCAAGCGCTCTATCATAAAAATTTCTGAGGAAATATTCTCTCGGAACGTTCGCTCGGCAGCCAAAGATTTACGGGTACGTTCGGGTTTTACTTGGCTGTTATGAATGCCGCGAACGATGTTGTAGTAATAACTACCACTTTTACCGAAGTGTTCCTGTAGATACTCAAGCGATTTCATTTTAAGGTCGGCACCGGTATAGATGCCATGACGGTACATCTTTTCTTTCATCACCTTGCCAACGCCATAGAACTTTTTGATATCTAATGCTTCTAAAAATTCCAACACCTCTTCTGGCGGTACGGTTTTCTGTCCGTTGGGCTTGTTGATGTCACTGGCCACCTTGGCAATAAATTTATTGATGCTAATTCCTGCGGAAGCATTCAAGCCCGTCTTTTCCTTGATTTTTTGTCTGATTTCTTGGGCAATGAGGGAAGCACTCGGATTACCTTTTTTGTTTTCGGTAACGTCGAGATACGCTTCATCTAAAGAAAGAGGTTCTACTAAGTCGGTATATTCGAAAAACACCTTGCGAACTTGGTCTGAAACCTCGCGATAGCGTTCAAAATTGGCACGGACGAATATTAGCTCAGGACATAACTTTTTAGCCAAGGCACCGCTCATGGCTGAACGCACGCCAAATCTACGCGCCTCATAACTTGCTGCACTCACCACGCCTCGAGTTCCACCGCCACCCACGGCAATGGCTTTTCCTCGCAAACTAGGGTCGTCTAACTGCGCTACGGAAGCGTAAAAAGCATCCATGTCTACATGTATAATCTTTCGGATGGGAACGTCTTCCTCCATGGTGTAAATTTAATATCTTTATAGGTAGCATTCAGACGCAATCGCTGAACAAAACTCATAGGAACAACCCAATGAAACAGACAGCCATTATTTTAGGAGCAACGGGATTGGTAGGGGGCAAGTTATTGGACCTGCTGCTGAAGGAAGAAAACTATGAAACAGTCAAAGTTTTCGGGAGGAGTTCTACGGAACGTTCTCATCCAAAAATTGAAGAACATTTGGGCGACCTATTCGAAATGTCACAGTTTTCGGATGTATTTACCGGCGATGTGGTCTTTTGTTGCATCGGAACTACCAAAGCAAAAACTCCAGACAAAACCACCTATAAAAAAATTGACCACGGAATCCCGGTTACTGCTGCAGCGCTGGCAAAAGCCAATGGCATTCCTCAGTTTCAAGTGATTTCTGCCATGGGTGCCGATTCATCAAGCAGCACGTTTTACAATAAAGTTAAGGGCGAGATGGAACGTGATGTTCAAGGAAAAGGGGTGCCACAGACCTATGTGTTGCGGCCGTCACTCATCGGTGGCGATAGAGATGAAAACCGTTTTGGGGAACGAATGGCGCAATTGGCCATGTCGGTTTTCGGATTTCTCGTTCCGAAGCAATACAAAATGATTGAACCCGAAACCATAGCGAAAGCCATGATTAAGATTGCTACGGAAGGATATGGGAAGCAAATTATTCCATCAGATGAAATCAAAGAAATCGCGAGTACATGAATTTGAATCAAGTCACCGTTCCGTCTCGCGATGTTCCAAAAGCCATTTCCTTTTATCAAAAACTTGGGCTAAAGCTGATTGTTCACACACATGATGCATACGCACGCTTTGAATGTCCAATGGGCGAAGCAACGTTCTCTATCCACGAAGTAGCGATCTTAGAGGAAGATCCTGGAGTTGTGGTATATTTTGAAGTGGATGATGTAGCCGAAAAGGTTACCGAACTCAAGAAGAAAGGAATTACCTTTGAGCAACAAACCACCCAACAATCGTGGCTGTGGACAGAAGCG
>JAWWCH010000143.1:0-5521 GCA_033720575.1 Marinirhabdus sp. | reverse complement strand
ATTTTGTTTGGCAGGAATTCCGGATCTGAAAGCGCCTATATGCGCATGCGCATCCACCATTCCTGGCATGATGGTCTTACCAGTAGCGTCATATACTTTTGCGCCCGCTGGGATTCCAATTTTTTGCCCGATGGCTTTAATTCTATTATTCTCTATTACTATGGTACCACTTTCAATCACTTCATCGTTGTCCATAGTGAGAATGCGTGCGTTGGTAAACGCGATAATTCCTGTGGGGACATCAGCTGGAAGCGCAGCTCCAATTTTGGTGCCTGATGTAGGCATATCACTTGGTTCTTCAGAACCACCTGGTATAAAACTGAATTTTTCTTGTAGGGAATTTTTAAAATATTCATCACCTAGCGTCCACATGATTTGTTGGCTATTGGCCGACCAATGGATATTCACACCCGCATCTTTGGCTACCTGCTGTACGGGCACCGAGTTGCTTTTTCCATCAATGGTGATTGGTTTTCCGTTCATCACCAAGGGAGCAACATATACTTTATGCAAATTTGAAAAGGCGACCCATTTTCCGTTCGGACTCGGAACAATATGATTGGCATATTTCGAAATCAAGTGCTCCTTTTCCTCATTACCATTTAGGTTTACACTGATCAGTTTTTTGGTCAAATTTCCGAAGTAGGTGCCACCGGTCTGTAAAAAGATGCGGCTATCATCCTTAGAAAATCGTGGGTTATCACCTTTGTCAATCACAAACTTTTCGTTCGCTCCATTGACGTCCATGGTATAAATTCCTGGCTTCTTGGTAAAACTGAATCCTTGGTCACTGTTCCCATCTTCTTTTCTGAACACAATTGTTCGTCCATTTCTAGAAAAACTCGGGTTTCTATAAATGGCTTTTTCAGACGTAATCTTTTTTGAAGTACCACCTGTGCTAGGTACCATATACATAGCACCTTTTTCTAGGTCATCCCATCCCACATACACTACGCTTGTGCCATCTGGACTCAAAGTAGGGTCAAATTCAAAGTTCGTTCCCGTGGTCAATCTTCTTGGGGTACCATCTGGCATGTCTTTTCTCCAAACGTAACCTAAAGCATTAAAAATTATAAATCGGCCATCTGGTGAAGTCGTTACATTGCGAACTACTTTCGACCTTACCTGATCTTTCATCACGGGATTTTTAAAATGCACCGTTTCAGCCAAATCGATGCGTACCTCTGCTGTAAATGGAATGACACTCGTAGTAAGCGTTTCTATATTGATTGTATTCAATTTTCCGCCGCTCCAAAATACGATATCTTTATTGTTCGGCATCCAGTCGAAATTCGGATACACCCCAAAGATGGCCCATGCCTCCTGCTGATCTTTATTCAACTGATCGTACAACGGCCATTCTTCGCCAGTTTCTAAATCATGTATGTACAACACTGTTTTTTCGCGAACCCGTTTTACAAAAGCCAGTTTAGATCCGTCTGGAGAAACCGTAGGTCTCGCTGCACCTCCTGGTCCGCCTGTGATGGTTTCCGTAGTGCCATCAGAAAAATCATATCTTTTGATTACATAAATCTGGCTATTGGGATCTTTGTTGTACTGAAAGAATCCGCCGGGATACATATCTTCAGAATAGTACAGGTATTTTCCATCTTGGGTAACCCAAGGTTCGTTCACATCCTGTTGGTCGTTTTTTCGCTCGGTAAGTTGAAGACCAGCGCCACCTGTGATATGATATTGCCAAAGTTCTCCCGCGCCCAAGCTTCGTCCTGAAGTAAAATGCTTTCTGGCAATCAGGTAATTTCCATCGGGCATCCAAATGGCGTTGTTCAGTAACCTAAAATCTTCTTTGGTAACTTGTTTGGCATTCTCACCGTTAGCATCCATGACCCAAATATTATCTCCACCACCTGCGTCACTGGTAAACGAAATTTTTGAACCATCGGGGCTAAATCTTGGTTGTACTTCAAACGGAATACCAGATCGGAGTACTTCGGCTTTCCCCCCCGAAACGGGTACCGTATAGATGTCCCCAAGCATGTCAAAGACTATGGTTTTACCGTCCGGACTCACATCTAGATTCATCCAGGTTCCTTCGTCTGTGGTAAATCGATGGGTTTTAAAGTTGAAATCGTCACCGGGATTGGCAACGCTCCATTCGGTGTTTTCATTTGTTTTTTTGTCTTTGTTTTTTTTCTGTGCGGAAGCGGGTAGCGCGCAGACCAAAGCTGATGCGAGAAGGATCGATTTGAAATTCATTGATGTTGGATTTAGAACCTCTAAAGTACGTATTAAAAGCGTGTCGGTAAAATAGAATCATCTTTGGACAGCTTTAGCTGATGTAATTCCAGATGTTTTTATACTTCACCAATTCTGCATAGGTATGCTTTATCGGTGCATTTTCAGGTTTTGAGAGTGTTGGATCTGCCTTCAATACTTGGATGGCATAACTTCGAGCTAATTTCAATATTTCAGTGTCTTTAATGAGGTCTGCAATCCGAAGATTGAGCACACCACTTTGCTGTGTTCCCATGATATCCCCGGGTCCGCGTAGTTTTAAGTCCACTTCACTAATTTCGAACCCGTCGCTGGTTCGTGTCATTGTTTCCAATCGTGTTTTGGCGTCGGCACTCAATTTGTGGCTCGTCATCAAGATGCAATAGCTCTGTTCAGCTCCTCTACCCACGCGTCCGCGTAATTGATGCAATTGTGATAGTCCGAAGCGTTCGGCACTTTCAATAACCATAACTGAAGCATTCGGTACATTTACCCCAACTTCAATAACGGTGGTGGCTACCATGATTTGCGTTTCGCCTCGCACAAACCGATCCATTTCAAAATCTTTGTCGGTCGGCTTCATCTTTCCGTGAACAATTGAAATTTGGTATTTGGGTTGCGGAAAATCGCGCACGATACTTTCGTAACCGTCCATCAAATCTTTGTAATCCAAGGCTTCACTTTCTTGAATCAAGGGATATACAATATAAACCTGACGTCCCTTTTCAATTTCTTCCTTAAGAAATCGGAATACTTTTAACCTGTTCGCATCAAAGCGATGAACAGTCGTGATTTCCTTTCGTCCAGGCGGTAACTCGTCAATGATGCTAATGTCTAAATCGCCATACACACTCATTGCTAGCGTACGCGGAATGGGGGTGGCCGTCATCACCAAGACATGTGGCGGAAAGCTATTCTTGTGCCATAGTTTGCTTCGCTGCGCTACTCCAAAACGATGTTGTTCGTCTATAATGGCTAAACCCAAGTTTTTAAAACGCACTTTGTCTTCCAAAAGCGCATGGGTTCCAATAAGTATTTGAAGTGTACCATCCTCCAACATTTCATGAATCAACTTGCGTTCGGCCGTGGTGCTCGAGCCGGTGAGAAGTGCGAGGGTAACCCCTTGCTTGTCTGTCCATTCCTTTAAGCTGTTGAAATGTTGAATGGCCAAGATTTCAGTAGGGGCCATCAAGCAGGCCTGAAAGCCATTGTCAAGCGCCAAAAGCATCGCCATATAAGCAACAATGGTTTTACCAGACCCTACATCTCCTTGAAGCAACCGATTCATTTGTGCGTTACTGCCCAGGTCTGCCCGTATCTCTTTAAGTACTCTTTTTTGGGCATTGGTGAGTTTGAACGGCAGATGCAATTTAAAAAAGGTGTTGAAATAATCGCCCACGGTATCAAAGGGATATCCTTTTATTTTCGACTTGTGTAGCATATTCTTCCGCAGCAATTGCAACTGTATGAAAAACAGTTCCTCGAACTTTAACCGATACTGGGCGCGTGCCAACAAGTTGGCATTTTGTGGAAAATGAATGTTGAATAGCGCTTCATTCTTGGGAATCAGTTTTAATTCAGCACAGAGCGTGTGTGCCAAGCTTTCGCGTATTTTTCCGTTGATGGTGGCAAAAAGTTGTTGCATCAACCCATTGACCACTCGATTGGTGATACCGCTGTTGGTAAGCTTTTCGGTGGAAGGGTAGACAGGTTGCATGGCCGAGCGCAGACTTTGTTCATGATCTTGCAATAATTCCATTTCTGGATGAGGCATAGAGAACATACCGTTGAACCAATTGACCTTCCCGAAGACCACGTAGGGGGTGTTGATTTTTAGACTTTCCCGAATCCATTTATGACCCCTGAACCAAACCAGTTCCATGCTCCCGGTTTCGTCTACCAACTTGGCAACCAATCGTTTTCCTCGTTTTTGTTCAACCGTTTTTACGTGGGTAATTTTGCCTATAATCTGCACTTCAGCATTAGAGCGCTGCAATTGGCCAATCTTGTAATATTGGGTGCGATCTAGGTAGCGATTGGGATAAAGGTTCAGAAGATCCTGATAGGTATGGATTCCCAATTCTTTTTTGAGCAAATCGGCTCGATTAGGGCCAACACCCTTGAGGTAATCGATAGGAGTTTGCAATATATTGGGATTCATAGAACGAATTTACTTATTTTGGCAAAACTATTGAAGCTTCCTTTTTATGAAATATATCCTCCTATTTTTTCTTTTTACTTCCATCGGTTTCGCCCAGCAAACAGATCGGGTTGATTTCAAGCAAATTTCGGCAACTGTACAGCTAGATGATATCACTGAAAGTGTTTCCGGATCGGTTGGGGTGCAATTTGAAATGAAACAAGCTGCCGATAGTGTGTATCTGGATGCAGTGAATATGACCGTAACCCAAGCTGCTAATGAAGCGATATCGGTTTCAGCAACATCAGACAAAATTTGGTTGAAAGGTCCGTTTAAAGCAGGAAAGCAATACACAGCCAAGTTCAATTTCGCAGCAAAACCCAAACAAACCTTGTATTTTACGGGGAATCAAATTTGGACCCAAGGACAGGGAAAATATACCTCGCATTGGCTGCCGAGCATAGATGATATGAACGATAAGATTGAGTTTGACCTAACCATCGAAATTGACGATGCACGCACCGTGATTGCAAATGGGAAACGCACAGCAATGCGTCACGAGAATGGTATGGCATCGTATGTTTTTGATATGGAGCAGCCCATGGCCAGTTATTTGGTAGCTTTTGCGGTGGGCAATTTTAAAAAGCAAAGCATCACCTCTGCCACAAGTATTCCTATAGATGTATACCTTTCTGAAGCAGATACAGCCTATTTTGAACCTACCTTCCGCTACACCAAAGAAATTTTTGACTTTTTGGAAAAAGAAATTGGCGTTCCATATCCTTGGCAGAATTACAAGCAAGTACCCGTACGTGATTTTTTGTACGCCGGCATGGAGAACACCACAGCAACCCTATTTTCTGAAGCGTTTGTGGTAGATAGTACCGCATTTGTAGACCGTAATTATGTAACTGTAAATGCCCATGAACTGGCGCACCAATGGTTTGGAAATTTAGTAACCGAGACCTCTGGTACACACCATTGGCTGCAAGAAGGGTTTGCCACTTACTATGCATTGTTGGCTGAACGAAACATCTTTGGAGACGATTACTACTATTGGAAATTATACCAAAGTGCCGAACAATTAAAAGCTTTGAGCGATGAAGGGAAAGGGGAGTCATTATTAAACGCAGGAGCCAGTTCGCT
>JAWWCH010000142.1:0-5534 GCA_033720575.1 Marinirhabdus sp. | reverse complement strand
TTTTCTGCTATAGCTTAGAATTAAACCCGTAGGATGTCCCGTAATTAGATGGGCAATATCTGGGTTGTGCTCAATGATGGTCCCGTAATAGTACTCAGCTTTCAACTCATGAAACTTGAGTTCATTTTGTTGTGCCAGCATACCTTGGAAGAAAAGACACGATACTACTAAAACACTGAACAACCTCATATTGAAAATCAAACGCCAAATATACAGGTTTATTGAAATAAAAGCCTGCCTGAATTTAATTCTTCAACTTCAACAATTTTGGGACGATTTAGAGAGATAACATCACCTAAACCATAGATTTGCCCTCTGATGCTCTGAAGTGGATTCACAATCATATGATTTGAGCTTCGTTGAAAAATCCGTAAATCATTAATGATTAAATCAGGACCTTCAAAACGAGGAACTTCATCAAGAAATGAAATGACTGCAGTTTCGGCACTGCCGCTAATATAAAACCCGCTAGAGCCGTTGGCATCCACCTGCAAACTTTCAACAACAACCTCTAATTTAAAATCGCCACTCTTTCGGATGCCTTCAAAGCCGCCTGTAGTATTGCTTATCAATCGCAGATTTGGAAACTTTAAGACCCCTACTCCATTCACATCAAAAGAGCTTCCATTTCTTATTTCAAGCAAATCGGGGGTGGTTACCTTTACATTGGTAATGCCAAATTCACGAAATATATTGCACCCATTATTATCTCGAACTACCAATACACCATCAACTACCGAAACCTCGACTTCAGGAAGCAGGTTTTCACCCGTTTCCAAAATAACTTTCTGTGTCGGACCTTGTTCTAGAGTCAAGGAAACATTGCGTTCAATTCTAATTTTTTCGAATGGAGCCAATTCATAAGGTACAGCCACCATAGAGCCAGCCGATTGAACGCAATCGTTTACATCTTCGCTGTCACAGGCGAAAAACACAAACATTAGTACTATGTAACTCAGTTTTTTCAAATCATATACGTATTCCAACGCCAAATTCAACGGCTTCAGCATCCAAAATATGGGCCTTGACGGTAAAAGTGGCATAAAGATTATTATTAAATGAATATTTCAAACCAATACGCTCATATACCCTACTTTGGTAGGAGTACGGATAGTATACATAATATCCAAAATCGATGGGTATCGAAATCTTGGATATACGCCAATCATATCCTATAAAAAGTCCGACACGCTTATAATCAGTTTCTGCCAGATCCGGATTAAAAAACGCAATTGCTCTGTTCTCAATTTCCTTTTCGAGAAATTTAGAGAAAAAGATTTCTGTTCCCAAACGAAATGTACTTTTATAACTCGTTCGCTTATCTACAGAGAAACCGAGGGTCAAGAAGGGATATTGCCCCAAACCTACTGTATCCCCCTCGTTGATACCGGTGCGTAAAAACAAATTGAGGTGTAGGGGTTCATTGTAGTTGTTCGTATCCGCTATGGTTCGATACTTTGGTTCATCAGTTTCGAAATCATAGATGAGTCCGAGATTAAGTGCGATAAGATTTGTACCTGTATTTGGCGCCTTAAAACTTCCATTGGAATGATGAATAAACGACACCCCACCTTGCACGCCTATGCCTCTATAAATATTTCGCTTTTGATAATTCAGCATAAAAAAAGTAGATGCGATAAGACGGCTTCCGAAGGCATTGTTCTTAAAATTGGTCTCATAGTTGAACGGCGCTGTATTTACACCCAAACCTTGTGCAATCCGAAATTGAAGTTGGCGCTTTAAAAAATAAAAATTGAAATGCCCGTAGGCTACGATATTCTTTCCTAAAACCTCACTTTTATAATTTTGATATCCTAGAGAAATCCCCCAATCGGGATAATTGAATTTTTCATGCCAAATTTTATCTCCAAACGTCTGTTTATGAAGCCCAAAAATGACACCCTCTGGCTGATTTCTTACAATTTGAGCCGCGTCTTTATTGGTAAGCAACAAAGACCCATAATAATAGGTAGCATCCGCAAAATATGGCGATTTCTCCTCATTTTGCGCACATAAGGTTGCAGTGCAGAAACACAGTATTAGCAATTTTTTGAACACGGACGCAAAGGTAACAAACAATTAAAATATTGATGCTGCAATCGCTTTGATGTTGTCGCTTTTTCCCATTGAATAATAGTGTAAAAATGGAACATCTGCAGCAACCAGCTCCTTGCTTTGTGCAATACACCATTCTATGCCTACCTGACGCACGGCTGTATTGTCTTTACACTTTACAATTTCCATGATTAACTCGTCCGGTAATTCCAAACTAAATCGGTGTGGTATCATATTGAGTTGCTTCTTGGTTGCAATCGGTTTTAAACCAGGAATAATAGGTACGGTTATACCAGAAGCGCGACATTTTTTTACAAATTGAAAAAACTTGGTGTTATCAAAAAACATCTGCGTGACAATATAGGTGGCGCCTTTCTGTATTTTTTGTTTGAGAAAATGAATATCACTATCTAAGCTCGGGGCCTCCATATGTTTCTCTGGATAGCCCGCTACACCTATGCAGAAATCGGTTGGGGTGGTGTTCTGAATGTCATCGTCTAGATAAATCCCCTGGTTCAATTGGTGAATTTGATCTACTAAATCACAAGCGTATGCATGTCCTTCTTTATCGGGGGTAAAATAGGTTTCGCTCTTTACGGCATCACCGCGTAAAGCCATTACATTGTCAATTCCTAAAAAGCCCAAATCAATTAAAAAGTTTTCGGTGTCTTCTTTTGTGAATCCGCCACATAAAATATGCGGAATTGCATCTACATCATATTTATTTTGAATTGCCGCACAAATTCCGACCGTTCCTGGCCGCTTTCGAACCACTTTTTTCTGAAGCAGTCCGTTTTTAAGCTCTTTGTACACATATTCTTCCCGATGATAGGTAACATCTATGAATGGCGGATTGAATTCCATCAAGGGGTCTATGCTGTCAAATATGGAGTTTATGTTTTGGCCTTTCAATGGCGGCAAAATCTCAAACGAAAATTTGGTCTTTCCTTTCGCCTCGGCGATATGTTCTGTAACTTTCATGTTAATCTGCAAGGTTTGGTTGCAACCATTTGATTGCTTTTTCTAGTGAAATGTTCTTTCGTTCTGCAAAATCGCGCACTTGGTCTTCTTTAATTTTTCCCAAGCCAAAATAACGTGCCTCTTGATGTGCGAAATAATAACCAGACACAGAGGCAGCAGGCCACATGGCCAAGCTATCTGTGAGTTGCACACCAATATTTTCAGATACATCCAAAAGCTCCCATATGGTTTCTTTTTCTAAATGATCTGGGCATGCTGGATATCCGGGTGCAGGTCGAATTCCTTTATAGGCTTCCTTAATCAGGGCTTCATTCGACAACTTTTCGTCTGACGCATATCCCCAATGGTTCAATCGCACCTCTTTGTGCAAGTATTCGGCAAATGCTTCCGCCAAGCGATCGGCAAGGGCTTTCACCATGATGCTGTTGTAATCGTCTTGGGCGTTCTGGTAGGCATCTGCCAATTCTTTAGTGCCGAATCCTGCAGAAACACAAAAACATCCGATATAATCTTGAATTCCAGATGATTTGGGCGCAATAAAATCGGCCAGTGCCAAATTCGGTTTGCCCTTAGCTTTTTTTGATTGCTGTCTTAAGGTTCGGAACACAAACGTTTCATCTGTACCCCATACCTCAATATCATCTGTATCAATTTGATTTGCTTTAAAGAGTCCAAATACAGCTCTGGCTTCAAGCAACTTTGAATCAACGATATGTTTCAACAGCGCTTGGGCGTCCTCAAAGAGTTCTTTTGCTTGTTTTCCAACCACTTTGTCGTGAAAAATATCTGGGTAGCGCCCATGCAGGTCCCAGCTTCTAAAAAATGGTGTCCAATCAATATATTCAACCAAGGTTTTCAGGTCAACGTCATTCCAAATTTGAATGCCCAAAGTATTTGGTTTCGAAATCTGTGAAGCATTCCAATCTACAACATACTTGTTCTTTCGGGCTTCTTCTATGGTGAGATAGCTCTTTTCCTTTTGCCGAGCCAAAAAACCTGTTCTGAAGGTTTCGTAATCATCTTTTATCGATTTGATATAGGTCTTTTTTCGCTCCTTCTGAAGCAAATCGCCTACCACCGTTACCGCTCTTGAAGCATCATTTACGTGAACCACGGCGTGTTTGTATTGCGGATCAATTTTAACTGCCGTATGTGCCCTACTCGTCGTAGCACCCCCAATGAGCAAGGGAACTTCAAAATTTTGGCGTTGCATTTCTTTAGCCAAGAACACCATCTCATCAAGCGAGGGTGTGATAAGCCCACTCAAACCAACAATGTCCACTTGATGTGCCTTTGCCTCGGCAATAATTTTTTCTGGAGGTACCATTACCCCCAAGTCGATAATTTCATAATTGTTACAGGCCAAAACCACGGAAACGATATTTTTTCCGATATCATGTACGTCGCCTTTTACGGTTGCCATGAGGATTTTCCCCGCAGAACGCGAGTTCTCATCCTTTTCTTCGAAAATATAGGGTTCAAGATACGCAACGGCCTTTTTCATCACTCTGGCACTTTTAACGACTTGAGGCAGGAACATTTTCCCGCTTCCGAACAAATCTCCAACCACATTCATCCCGGCCATTAAATGCCCTTCTATGACTTCAATTGGGGTGGAAACACTTAGACGTGCCTCTTCAATGTCTTCAATGATATATTCATCTATCCCTTTCACTAAAGCACGAGTAATGCGCTCTTGTAACGACGTTTCTCGCCAGGATAAATCCACTGTTTTTTCTTTACTCGTATTCTGAACCGTTTCGGCAAATTCCAATAGTCGTTCTGTGGCATCATCTCGGCGATCGAACATGACGTCTTCTACGTGATCCAATAGCTCCTTTGGAATATCGTCGTACACTTCCAGCATACTTGGATTCACAATTCCGATATTCATACCAGCCTGAATGGCATGATACAGAAAAACGGAGTGCATCGCTTCTCTTACGGTAGTATTTCCGCGGAAGCTAAACGACACGTTGCTCACTCCACCGCTCACGCTGCAATGCGGTAAATTTTTGCGTACCCAGCGAGTGGCTTCAATAAAATCGATGGCGTTTTTGCGATGCTCGTCCATTCCCGTGGCCACGGGAAAAATGTTGAGATCGAAAATGATGTCTTCAGGCGGGAACTGAAGTTCATCGACCAAGATTCGGTAAGAGCGTTCTGCAATTTCAATTCGACGGTCAAAAGTATCTGCTTGACCCACTTCGTCAAAGGCCATCACGATAACTGCGGCTCCATATCTACGAATCTTTTTGGCCTGTTCCTTAAAAACGGCCTCCCCTTCTTTTAAACTGATAGAATTCACCACACATTTGCCTTGTACCACTTGCAGGCCTGCCTCAATAATCTCCCATTTTGAACTGTCTATCATGATTGGAACTCTCGCGATATCCGGCTCGGCAGTCAAAAGGTTTAAAAACGTGACCATGGCCTCCTTTCCATCAATAAGGCCATCATCCATATTCACATCAATAATCTGGGCACCGCCTTCCACC
>JAWWCH010000141.1:0-5544 GCA_033720575.1 Marinirhabdus sp. | reverse complement strand
CTCGATGATTCGTCGGTAGGCAGTACAGAAATAGGCGTTGCAAGATTGTGCAATACCTCCAACCATGGCCAATGGACTATAGTGGCTGTGACAGCCAAGCTTTTGTCCGCGCCCGTACACATAACCATGGTTGCAATATACTTTTTCGGTCGTGTTCATCACTCCCTCTTCAAGAGCAATTAATGCTGTTAGTGTTTTGAATGGAGATCCTGGAGAATATTCGCCTTGTAGTCCACGATCAAATAAAGGTTTGGCAATGGTGTCGTAGTATAATTTTGTGAAGTTGGCAGAGCGTTCACGACCCACTAATAAACCGGGGTCGTAATTCGGGGCACTCACAAGGGCTAATATTTCTCCTGTAGATGGATCGATAGCAACGATACCGCCACGTTTGTTCACGAAGAGTTCTTCCCCATATTTTTGCAAGGTAGCATCGATGGTTAATACGATGTCTTTTCCGTGCTCGGGTACCGTGTCATACATGCCCTCCTTGTAAGAACCAATGACGCGATTAAATCGGTCTTTTTGAATGTACTTCACCCCTTTTCTACCGCGTAACACATCTTCATAAGCTCTTTCTACACCGTTCATGCCAATAAGTTCACCCATTTCATAATAGGGATTGTTCTTGATGATTCGCTCATCTACCTCCCGAATATAACCCAATACATTGGCCGAATGATCTACCTGATACTCTCGAAGCGAACGTTTTTGAATGTAAAAACCTTCGAACTTGTACATTTTTTCCGAAAGCGAGGCATATTCGGCTTTGGTCAACTGTGGTATGATAGGAGAGGGGAGTCGTGGAGACCAGATGCGAGCTTTGCGAAGTTTTTCCTTAAATTCTGCTTTTGTGATCTTTAGCAATTTGCAAAATTCAAGGGTGTCTAACGGTTTTACGTCTCTGGGAATGACCATAACGTCATACGATGGCTGATTAGACACCAACAGTTCACCATCGCGGTCATAAATGTAACCCCGTTGCGGATAGTCGTATTCAATTTTGATGGCATTGTTCTCAGACAGTTTGTCAAAGGAAGTATCATAAACCTGCAGATAGAACAATCTGCCGGCAAAAACAAAGCCGGTAATCATTACGATCACAAGTAGTAAGAATTTTCTCATAGTGTATTTTTCGGTTTAGCAGACTAATTTTTTCTACTGAACAACAGGCTGATGCAAAACACCACCAATATGGTAAAGATACTTGAAAATAACGTTGATTTAAGCACCAACATTATATGGCTGATGTTAAAAATCTCAAGGGTAAACAACATGATATGATGTAGCACTACCATAATGGTAATATAGGTTAGCCGTGCCCCAAGATCTGCCTTGTTAAGTTTAATCGTATTGAACTCATAGCTTACGCCGAATGAGAACTTCAGAATTAGCGGTCTCAGATATGCAATAAAAACACAGGCTGCGGCATGAACCCCTCCAGAATCGCTGAAAATATCTATGGAGAGACCCAAAAGGAAACCCAGAAAAATCAGCAAGCTTTTGTTTCCGGTAAACGGGAACACCAAAATGAATAAAATATACGGAAAAGGATTCACATATCCTAAGAAATTGATGTGATTAAACAACAGAATCTGTACCATCACTAAGATGATAAAACGACCAATATTTACAAGTAGATCACTGTTCTGCATCGGCGTTTATTGTGTCGTTCTGAGAGGTTGAAGTAGAAGCTTCGGAGGTTTCTGGAGCCTCATTTTCTGAGTCATTTTGCAAGGGTAATCGAGTTCCTTGGTCTTCAATATCCTCTATCGCGTCGCGCTCCACGTTTTCGATAATATACACGTGGTGCAGATTGGTCATGTCGTTAAACAACGTAACGGTCACATCGTAATAATCTTGATTGTTCGAAAGGTTGAATTCCTTAATCGTTCCAATCAAGATGCCTCTAGGGAAAATGGTTGACTTACCATCCGTTACAATGGTGTCTCCCACAACTACCGGCGCTTGTCTAGGAATGTCGATCAATTTTGCTTCATTCGGGTTTTGGGTATCCCAAACCAAAGAGCCAAAATGAAACGAATTTTTCAATTTCGCATTGATCTTGCTATTGGTGTTCAAAATAGATTGAACCGAAGCGTATTTGTCTGAAACCTTATTCACGATGCCCACAATTCCTCGGGGAGAAATAACCCCCATATCAATTTCTACAGGGTCGCCCGCGCGTTTTCGTAAGGTTAAATAATTCTTGGTTTTGGAATAGGAATTGTTGATGACCTTAGCAGGATAGTATTTATACGGACTGGGAAGTACAGTGCTGTCAATCGGGGGAGAAATCACCGTATCTCGTATGGCGGCGAGCTGCGTGCGCAAGCGTTGGTTTTCATCAGTAAGTGCCGCATTGCGTTCTTTCAAATTGAAATACCCTACGACATCACTTTTCCAGGTATAAACGGAACCACTTATAAAATTGGCTGAGGTAATGTATTTATTGCTGTGATAGGAATGGCTATTAATCGTAAAGCCAATAGAAATGATAAAAAGCAACAAGAACAGCAGGAAATTTTTATTCCGAATAAAGAAAAAGATTATCTGCTGCACCTGATGTAAATTTATTTAATGAGCACACTCTTGTATTTGCTGATGTTTTTCAGACAGATACCTGTACCCCGTACCACGGCACGCAATGGATCTTCGGCAATATATACCGGAAGATCTGTCTTTTGGGAAAGGCGCTTGTCCAATCCACGGAGCATGGAGCCTCCACCCGCCAAATAGATACCTGTATTGTAAATGTCTGCGGCCAATTCAGGAGGCGTTTGAGACAAGGTTTCCATCACGGCATCTTCAATTCGAAGAATAGACTTGTCTAGCGCCTTGGCAATTTCGCGGTAGCTCGTTTGTACCTGTTTTGGTTTTCCTGTGAGCAAATCACGCCCTTGAACGCTCATCTCTTCTGGAGGCAGTTCCAAATCTTCTGTGGCAGCGCCAATTTGTATTTTTATTTTTTCTGCAGTACGTTCACCAACATAAAGGTTGTGTTGTGTGCGCATGTAGTATACGATGTCATTTGTAAATACATCACCCGCAATTTTGACCGACTTGTCGCAAACAATTCCGCCTAAGGCAATTACCGCAATTTCGGTAGTACCTCCTCCGATGTCGACTACCATATTTCCTTTAGGTTGCATGATGTCTACCCCGATACCAATAGCGGCTGCCATCGGTTCATGGATAAGATACACTTCTTTACCATTTACGCGTTCGGCGCTTTCTTTAACCGCGCGCATTTCCACTTCGGTAATGCCACTTGGAATACAGATCACCATGCGTAGGGAAGGGGTAAGCCATTTCTTTTTCAGCGCTGGAATATCTTTGATGAACATGTTGATCATCTTTTCACTGGCATCAAAATCTGCAATAACACCGTCTTTAAGCGGTCTAATGGTCTTAATGTTCTCATGGGTTTTACCCTGCATCATAGCTGCTTCGCGACCCACAGCGATTATTTTTCCGGTGCTGCGATCTCGAGCTACGATAGACGGGGCATCTACCACTACCTTGTCGTTGTGAATGATCAATGTGTTTGCAGTACCAAGGTCAATGGCAATCTCTTCAGTGAGGAAGTCGAAAAATCCCATAAGTAGTCAGGTAGGTATAAAAATGTTAATTTACAAAGTGCACGTTCTACACAAATGTAACAAAATTAGTGCTTAAAGTGACGTGTTCCCGTAAATACCATTGCCATTTTATTTTCGTTGCAATAATCGATGCTCAATTGGTCTTTGATGGAGCCACCAGGTTGTATCACGGCTTGAATTCCAGCCTGATCGGCAATTTCCACGCAATCTGGAAATGGAAAAAATGCGTCACTTGCCATTACCGCTCCAGCCAGATCAAAGTTAAAGCCTTTTGCCTTATCAATGGCTTGTCGCAACGCGTCAACTCTACTCGTTTGTCCGGTACCGCTAGCGCACAATTGTTTGTTTTTTGCCAGAACAATAGTGTTGCTTTTGGTGTGCTTGCAAATTTTTGAAGCAAACATCAGGTCTTCTAACTCCCTATCACTGGGTTTATTGTTCGTGGCGGTTGTTAATTCCGAAACCGAATCTGTTTTGTGATCTTTCTCCTGAACCAACACCCCATTCAAGCAGGTTCGCAAGGTTGATGCTGGTAGCGCAATATCTTTTTGAATCAGAATAATTCGATTCTTTTTCCCTTTGAGAACTTCTAGAGCTGCTTCGGAATACGAAGGGGCAATGACTACTTCACAAAACAGTTGATGGATTTCGGCAGCGGTGTCAGCGTCAATGGCCGAATTGCTGATCAAAATTCCGCCGAAGGCTGAAACCGGGTCTCCTGCCAGAGCATCTTTGTATGCGTCTAGAACAGTATCGCGTTGCGCTATTCCGCAGGCATTGTTGTGTTTCAGTATAGCAAATGTTGGGGCTTCCCCTTTAAATTCACCCATCAAATTCACAGCGGCATCAACATCCAATAAATTATTGTAGCTCAACTCTTTACCATGAAGTTTGTCGAACATAGCATCGAAATCACCAAAAAAGAAGCCTTTTTGATGTGGATTTTCACCGTAACGAAGTGTTTTGCCTTTGGTTTCGCTGATTTTCAATGTAGGAATGCCATCATCGCTATTGAAATAATTAAAAATGGCCGTGTCGTAATGAGAAGACACATTAAATGCCTTGGCGGCAAATCGTTTTCGGTCTTTCAACGAAACAGCACCTTTGTTTTCAGAAATCACCTTTAAAAAATCTTCGTAATCTTCCATGGAAGATACACAGATGGTGTCCTTGAAGTTTTTGGCCGCCGCTCGAATCAAGGAAATACCTCCAATATCTATTTTTTCAATTATATCTTGTTCCGAAGCACCCGAGGCCACTGTTTTTTCAAACGGATATAAGTCTACGATGACTACATCCAACTGCGGGATGTTGTACTGTCCCATTTCTTTCACATCGCTCTCATTATCTTGCCTGTTCAGAATACCTCCAAAAACTTTGGGATGTAGGGTTTTTACCCGACCTCCCAGAATAGAGGGGTAGTCTGTCACGTCTTCCACAGGAATCACATTGATCCCCAAATCGTTGATGAATTTTTGGGTACCTCCTGTAGAATAGATCATAACCCCTAATTCGTCCAATTTTTTAACGATGGGTGCTAAGCCGTCTTTGTGAAATACTGAAATTAGTGCAGATGAAATCGTTTTTGTGTCGCTCATGGCTTGCTTTACTTAATTCTGATTGAAATTTGAAGCCGTAAAAATACGTATTCTGCATCGTTTTTTGTAACGAATTGTAACTGAAAGCGTCCTACTTTTTATAACTTTATCAACAGCTAACATCGTTTTAATACCCCATACATGCTGATCTATCTCCGCGTACTGAAAGAGAGCTTCAACTTTGCCGTGAATGCCCTTAAAAACAACAAACTGCGTACGTTCTTGTCGTTGGTTGGGGTTACCATAGGTATTTTTTCAATCATTGCGGTACTGGCAGCCGTTGATTCCCTAAAAAAGGAAATAGACGGTAGCTTGAGTTCATTAGATAACAGTACCATTTATTT
>JAWWCH010000140.1:0-5576 GCA_033720575.1 Marinirhabdus sp. | reverse complement strand
CTGTCGTATGCCTTTTTCTGAATCAAGTCAATAAAATTATCTCTGTGCAAGGGGGTTTCATCATATAGCGCTAGCGTCATGGTGCCATGTGTGGTTGCCATTTCCACCTTCGTTCGATGGTCCTCAAGTTCTGGCGCTTCCTTATTAGGGGTCTGATCACACGAACAGATCAGTAGAAAAACTACGGTCACTAGCGCCACGTTTGGCCAAACCTTAATTTTCATGATTCTTAGATTTAAAGGTTGTTTTTCGGGATCATTTCACCCGAGTTATCGTTAAGCCATCTCGAATGGGTAAAAGTACCGTTTCGAGGGCTGGATGACTATTTAATAGGGTATTATAGCGCAGTAATGCTTTTGTATCTGCATCGTCTTCGGCAACAGCTTCCACAACTTTTCCGCTCCACAGCACATTATCACTCAAGATAACGGCGCCACTTGCTAATCTTGGTATCAAGATATCGAGATAATTGGGGTAATTATGCTTGTCTGCGTCAATAAACACCACATCGAAATTGACGTCTAAGGTCGGAATGATATCAAGCGCATTTCCCGTATGTTGCACGATTTGATCTCCATAGTTTGAAGCATCGAAATACTTCCGCTGAAAATCATGCAACTCTTCGTTATGGTCTATGGTGTGCAAAACTCCATTTTCTGCCAAGCCCTCTGCTAAACAAAGTGCCGAATAGCCAGTGTATGTTCCGATTTCCAAGATGTTCTTGGGTTTGATAAGTTTCGAAATCATGCTCAACACACGACCTTGAAAATGACCGCTCAGCATTCTGGGTGCCAACACCTTTTGCCAGGTTTCCCGTGCCAATTGTTGCAGCAGTTCAGGTTCTTCTTGCGAATGTGCGACTACGTAATTTTCAATTTTTTCTGGTAAGAAATCCATTAGCCCAATATTCGATCCACTAATTTTTTCTTGGCAGCTTCATCATCACCGCAGAGCCACTGTATCACATTATCTTCCCACATTTTATCGGCATCATCTTCAGTGATGATTTTCCGGTCTTTGGCCAGATCTAAGATTTTTCCTGGATACGAAGATTGCATCTCACTTTCCATCTCTCCTAGTGGATAAGGGTCATCCAAGCCTACCAAGACCTGTTTTACCCCTTGGTTTTTTACCAAAAGTTCCAAAGAACCCGTATCATGCACAAGGGTGTCAAAGAAAATGTTTTTGTGCCCTACCGATTTCCTCGGGTGCACTTTTCCTTCAAATAAATCGGGTCTACCGTCAAATCCTTGAATTCTCCGTCCCAAATTCATCTGCGCCAGTTGTCCGCCATGTGCAAAGCAAACGCGCATTCCTGGATATTTATCTGCGTACCCGTTGAGGGTTAAAAAGTGATACGCATCAGCACATTGGGCCAGCATCCATATCAGATGGAAGCGCCACGCCGTGTTCTGTAGTTTTATGAATTTTTCACCATCGTAAGGGTGAATTTCAACCGCGAGATTGTATTTGCTCGCCAACTCAAAAATAGGTTCGTTCTCTTCATCAAAAATGCAACGCCATGTACCTATGGTGTCCATATAGTGCGTAGGCAGACATAATAATTGCATTCCCAGCACTTCCACACAGCGCTCAATTTCCCAGAGTGCCCCGCGTATAAAACCGGGATGGATCACAAAGCCGCAGGTAAATTTTGTAGGATTTTCTTTTTGAACCTTCGCATTAAAATCGTTCTGAAAGCGCAGCGCTTGCTTCATTTCCTCCAAACGGAGGCCATTTCCGTATAATTGTGACAAATTGAGTACCACCGCATGGTCAATTTTAAATTTTTCCATCCAAGCCAGTTTTTCGTTCAGGAAAAAACTGGAATCGGTCACAGGTCTACTCCAATCTTTTTGAAGCATGAACTTTCGGTCTTTGTCTACCCAAAATATTCCTTTGTCATGCATGAATTGCGGAATTTCCTCTGGGTAGGGAAGTAGATGTGAATGCCCGTTGATGCGTAATTTTTTCTTAGTCATAATTCAGGCCCGTACGGGTGGTTGCTTAGGGTTTGTTTATCATTTGGGCGTGCCCACGCCCACGGCGTGGTCGGGCTATTCGCTGTATCCCCCGATAGCTATCGGGGGGATGCCGCTACTATCCCTCACGCAACATTCTGAAAAGATACAAAATTGAATAGAATACGAACAATAGTTCGCTAGTGCTATAAACTTTTGGTGCGTCCTCCGTCTACAGGTAGATTGATTCCGTTGATATAACTGGCAGCTTCCGTAGCCAAAAAGGCAACGGCGTTGGCCACCTCTCCAGGCTGTGCAAAGCGTTTGGCGGGCACCAAAGATTGCATCCATTGGCTTGCTTCGTCTTTCGATTTCCCGGTTCTATCGGCCGCTTTGTCAATGATATCTGCCAATCTATCGGTAGCCGTAAAGCCGGGCAGCACATTATTGACGGTAATCCCGTATTGGCCCAATTCATTGGCAAGGGTCTTGCTCCAATTGGCCACCGCTCCGCGAATGGTGTTGCTCACACCCAAGCCATCAATCGGTTGTTTTACAGAAGTTGAAATGATATTGATAATTCTACCGTAATCGGCTTCTTTCATCCCTGGAACCAGCGCTTGCACTAAAATTTGGTTACAAATGAGATGCTGCGAAAAGGCGTTGGTGAATTCTTCCGTATCGGCCTCAAAGATTGGTCCGCCCTTCGGGCCTCCCGTATTGTTCACCAGAATATGCCAAATCTTGCGTTCTTTTGCAATGGCTACTTTTTCTTTTACATCTTCAGGATTGCTAAAATCGGCTACAAAATAATTGTGTTTTTGGCCTTTATCATGATGTAATTCGATCAGGGTTTCCTTTAGTTTTTCTTCATTTCTGGCCACTAAGGTGACCGTGGCGCCCATTTTTGCCAACTGCTTTGCAACTGCTTTACCAATGCCTGCAGTACTTCCGCAGACCAATGCATTTTTATTTGTCAAGTCTATATTCATACTTCCTTATAAATTTTGTGGTGTCGTCTATATTGATATATTTGCGTTTCTCACTTTAAACCTACTTACCGTGCTACGAACTTTTTTAATTTTATTTTCAGTTATTTTCCTTGCTACAACACCTTCGGTAGCACAGAGTTCATTTTTTAATGTGAACGAAACCCAACCCTTCAAAGATACCAAAAGGAATACGAGTTTGGAACAATTGTTCACACTTTCCAACGGTCAAATGGTCGCAGTGCGCAGTGCCAAAAGAAGATTAATGGTAAGTGCGTTTAGCAGCAAGTATCAGATTGCCAACGATATTGAGATTGAGCTAGAACGTAAGCAAAGTTATTTGGGTTCGGTACAAGACGGTAATTCGGTGCATCTCTTTACGCTTACCGAAGTTGATAAGCGAACAAAGGATATTAATGTGCATACCTACACCGCTGGGAACCGGTCCATATCAACCAAGAAATTATATACCGCCACCAAGGATGACAAAAGACTTTCGAAGTTTGGTACTTTGGCTTCTAGAAAACACGAAGAGAACTTTCGGGTTTCTCCCAACGGCGAGTTTATTGCCTTTGCCATTGAGAATATAGATTCGAAGACCAATGCATTTTCCATTCGGGTTTTTGACAATTCCCTGAATGAAGTATACAATACCAACTACATCGATTCTGAAGAGAAGTATTATGCCTTTGACGACTTCATTGTTTCAAACCATGGGGAAGTGCTATCTGCAGGAAAATTGTATAAAAAAGGGAGACGCGAAAAACGCAAGGGAGAAGCCAACTATGACTATATCGTATACCGAGTTTCTGAAAGTGGATCAGACTCGTTTCAGTTTGACCTTGGCGATAATTTTGTAAAAGAACTGAGCTTTGCACAATCAGAAGACGAGGATATTCGACTCATCGGTTTTTATTCCGAACGAAATTCAAGAAGAATGAAAGGGGCAGTGAGCTACACCTTTTCTGGAATGGATATCCAATCGTTGAAAGCCACGGAGGTACCTTTTCCAGAAACTATGTTTAAAGATTTATATACCGAAAAGAAAGCGAATCGTTTGGCAGAGAAGGAAAAGGAACTTCAAAATTATTATTTAGACTACGTCCTCGTGGATGAAGAAGGAAACAGTTATTTATTGGCAGAACAATTCTATGTGACCTATCAAACTACCGGCGGTGGTATGAATGGAATGGTAACCACAAGAACGATTTACCATTATGACAACATTTTGGCCATAAAATTTGATGCAGAGGGCAATTTGACGTGGGCACGATCAATCCTCAAAAAGGATTATGCCCCATCGTACAATGCGTTTGTACTCAATAATACCTTACATGTCTTCCTGAATTCTGGTAAAAATCTAGGTGAGAAGAGCGATGGCAGAACTAAAGTAAGACGCGGATTTTTAGAAGGGTCGGCCTTATATGATATTTCTTTTGATCCGTCAAACGGTGAACTAGACTATCAGCAGATTCAAGAAAATAAAGGAAAGGAGACTTTTATACCGTACAAAGGAACCTTTGGTGATGATGCCATTGTACTTCCTAACCTATCCAAACGGAAGAAAAGTTTCTTGGTGCTAACTCAGAAATAATTACTGGTAGCTAATACAAACATTTTTAGGTTCTGTAAAAAACCGTAAGGCTTCAAATCCACCTTCGCGACCCACACCACTTTGCTTCATGCCACCAAAAGGCGTGCGAAGATCGCGGTTTAACCAGGTGTTTATCCATACAATTCCGGCTTGAAGTTGGTTAGACATTCGCATACTTCGATTGAGAACATTGGTCCAAACCGTAGCCGATAGGCCATAGGGTACATCATTGGCCAATTGAATCGCTTCTTCTTCCGAATAGAATGTCATGATCGTCACTACCGGTCCGAATACTTCTTCTTGCTGAATGCTGCATTGATTGTCGGTAATGGAAATCACAGTGGGTTCTAAATAATAGCCGTGTTCAGCATCAGGCACTGAAACGCGATTTCCACCAAACAGTATTTTTCCACCTTCCTTCTGCGCAATAGCGATATAGCGTTCCACTTTTTCGAGATGGGTTTTGGAAACCAATGCGCCAAGATCTGAATTAGGATCAGAAGGGTTACCTACTGTTAGGTTAGCAACCTTGGCCACAAAGTCTTTGGTAAATTGCGCTGCGATAGATTCCTCTACATAAATTCTGCTTCCACACAGGCAAATCTGACCTTGGTTGGCAAACGAAGATTTTACAGTAACCGCAAGCATTTTCTCGTAGTCGCAATCTGCAAATATGAGATTTGGATTTTTTCCGCCCAATTCCAACGATAATTTCTTGAACATAGGTGCTGCCGTCTTGGCAATATGTGCTCCAGTGGCAGTCCCGCCAGTGAAACTAATGGCTTTAATTTTAGGATGGGCTACAATGGCCTGACCAGCATCCGGACCCGTGCCGTGCACGATGTTCAGCACACCTTTGGGTAATCCAGCTTCCGTAAGGATTTCGCCGAGCAGATACGCGGTCATTGGGGTCACTTCACTGGGTTTCGCAACGACACAGTTTCCAGCAGCAATTGCGGGAGCCACCTTCCAAGTAAAGAGATAGAGCGGAAGGTTCCATGGAGAAATACAGCCCACAACCCCCAAGGGTTG
>JAWWCH010000139.1:0-5590 GCA_033720575.1 Marinirhabdus sp. | reverse complement strand
CTTGGCACCCTTTTTATCTTGATGCGAAACGCAATCATGTTAGGGGCATTTCAATATTTTTTTTACGATCAAGGTTTACTCTGGGAAAGTGCCAGAACCATTTGGATTCACGGTACAATTGAGATCTCTGTTATTATCATCGCCGGTTGTGCAGGTCTGGTTCTTGGGAACAGCATTCTATTTCCCGGTACCTACTCACGCGTTCAGTCTTTTGTGCGAGGCGCGAAAGACGGACTTAAAATTTTGATAAGTACCATTCCGTTTTTTATCATCGCAGGATTTCTGGAAGGATTCGTTACACGCCATACCGAAATGCCCGATGTACTGGCCATTTTCATTATTACCGCATCTTTGGCCCTTATATTATTTTACTATGTCTTTTACCCCATTCACCTAAAAAAGAAATTAAACCGTACCATTGCATCTGCTGAAGAAAATAGCACAGCACCTTACACCCCCTAATTTATGAACAACGAAATACTCAACTTTAAAAAACAGCGCGAACTAGGTGAAATTCTAGGAGACACCTTTAAATTTATTCGCTTGCAATGGAAACCACTATTTGGTCTCATCTTGAGAATTGCCGGACCGGCCATGCTGTTACTTTTGTTGGCCTACCTTTTTTACATGCAGACCATGTTTGGTGCTTCGGGTAGCATGGATGCCAGCCCGATCTACTTTACCACCGGGAATTTTGGAGCCTCCTTGGTTATCGCAATGGTCATAATATTAATCTCTGCCATAGCGTATTACGGACTCATGTATGGTACCGTGATGCACAGCATACGATCGTATGTCAATAACCATGGAAAGATTGTCAAATCTGAAGTGATTTCTGGTGTGAAACAGGATTTTTGGAAGCTCGTGGGAAATAGTATCCTTGTTGGGCTGATTGTTGCTGCCGGAACAGTTCTGTGCATATTACCCGGAATTTATTTTGGCGTAGTGCTCACCACGACCTATAGTATCATCGTTTTCGAAAGAAAAGGCGTTACTGATGCCATCAGTTACAGTTTTGAACTTATAAAAGGACAATGGTGGATCACGTTTGCCACGCTATTGGTGCTTATGATTCTCTACTATGTAATGATCATGATCGGGCAAATTCCCCAATACATCTATTTCTTTATCAAAATGTTTACCGAAGCAGGAACATTTACAGCAGATCCCGCTTCTATGTTTGACTGGGTCTATATTGCCTTAAATGGATTGGCCATGGTAATACAATATCTCACCTATGTTGTGGTGGTGATTGCCGGTGGAATAATTTATTTCAATCTAAACGAAAGAAAGCACCACACCGGTACCATAGAAACCATTGAGAGTCTGGGGAAACGCGATACCATCTAATTTCAGTTGATAAAACAAGGCTAGAACCCTACCATCTTTGAGATATATCCTTTTCATACTGTTCTTTTTACTTACTTCTGAAGTCGTTCTGGGTCAGAATTCCATTCCGATAAGAGAAGCGCATAAAGTACGCTATGACCTCGACAGCCCACAGGAACCGCTAGCTTTGGATGAAAGTAAAATAGAAGATTATAAAAACGACCCCGATTTCAATTATGAACCGCAAATACAGGAAGAAAATTGGTGGTCAAAAACCCTAGATTGGATAAGTGATGTTTGGAATGGCTTTTGGAGATGGGCCGGTCGTGTTTGGCGAAATTTCTGGGAATTGCTCCTAGGAGATGCTGATGGAAGTGCAATGTGGAGCTTCGTCATCAACATACTTCCCTGGATTATCTTGGCTACGCTCCTTGCGTTCATCGTTTGGCTATTCTATAAACTGAACCCTGGAGCAAAACTATTGCATCGCCGTGAATCAGCTGGGGTATTTTTTTCCGAAGAAGAAGAAATCATCAAATCCAGAAACATCAAGAAACTCATAGAAAAAGCCATACAAGACCAAAACTACAGATTGGCGGTACGATACCATTACTTGTTCGTTCTGCAACAACTTACGGAACGCGACTATATTGACTACGCGTTTGACAAAACCAATAGCGATTATTTTTCAGAAATTCAGTCACCTGAAATACATCTAGCTTTCCGGAAGGCAACAATTCTGTATGATTACATCTGGTATGGTAATTTCACGGTGACCCAAGAAGATTTCAGCAAGGCGCTCAACACGTTTACCCAACTTGAACATAAATTAGAAAAGCGATAATGACCAAACTTCAGAAAATAGTGATCGGTGGCTTACTACTTTTTGTAGCGCTTTTGATATATACGGAAGCGACCAAGCAACAACCTGTAAGTTGGTTTCCCAGTTATAGCCGCTTAGATAAGATCCCCTACGGTACTTACGTTATTCACGATTTACTCAATGAAGCCCTAGACGAACAATTCAATGAAACAAACCGACCGCCTTTTGAAGTTTTATCGGATACCGCTCAGCAAGGAACCTACTTTTTTGTAAATAATTGGTTGGGGTTTGATGATGACGAAACCAATAAATTATTATCGTGGACCGAGAAGGGTAACACCTTATTTTTATCGGCCGATGGCTTTAATGAAACCTTGCTTGACACCTTGCTTTTGGAGATGGACATTGAATATGGTTTGGACAATTTCGAGACCGAACCTGTACTCGAACTCGTGAACCCAAACGTACAAAGTGAAACTCCCTATCATATCGAAAAAGACCTAACCATTCGCTATTTTTCAAGCATTGATACTGTCAATCAAATGGTTTTAGGGGTTGTAGATGCATACAATGACACCCTAAAAGTTGCCGATCCGAAGCCCAATTTTGTAAAAGCGCCTTTCGGCGAAGGCACTATTTATTTACACAGTCAGCCCGAAATATTTACTAACTATTTTCTCTTAGAGAACCACAATGTTACCTATACTGAAGGCGTTTTGGCCTATATCGACGATTCACAACCCTTCTATTGGGACAATTATTATAAATCGGGCAAACCCATACAGACCAACCCGTTATACATCATTCTGAATAATAAGTACTTAAAATGGGCCTATTACAGTATGCTTTTCGGTGCTCTTTTGTTCGTTCTTTTTGAAGGAAAGCGAAAACAGCGCAAGATCCCAATTGTAAAGCCGCCTGAAAATAAAACCTTCGAGTATACCCGGACGATTTCAGGAATGTATTGGGACCAAAAAGACTATAAGGGCATTGCCGAAAAACAGATACTTTTGTTCATGGAGTATATACGCACGAGATTACGTATTCCCACTGAAACCGTGAACAAACGATTCATGGCTTCGGTGGCCGCAAGAAGTGGAAACACAGAAGAAGATACCAAAACCCTTTTTGCCTTAATTGAAAACATTCAACCGCGCGAACAGATAACGGCTCAAGAGTTGTCGCAACTACATACAAAAATCACCACCTATAAATTGAAAACAGATGGAAAATCCTGAAGAAAATCCAATGCCAGAACAGCAATCTAACGATTTACAGTTCAATAGTCGCATACCACTCGAAGAACTTAGCGCTTCCGTTGCTGAGATCAAAGCACAATTGGGTAAAATCATCATTGGTCAAGAAGAATTTATCGAATTGCTCATAGTGGGTATGTTGGCAAATGGGCATGTACTCATAGAAGGCGTTCCCGGCATTGCCAAGACCATAACGGCCAAACTCTTTGCCAAGACCCTCAAAACTGATTTTAGCAGGATACAGTTTACGCCAGATCTCATGCCCAGTGATGTTTTGGGGACTTCCGTACTGAACATGAAAACCTCTGATTTTGATTTCAAAAAAGGTCCGATTTTTAGCAATGTGATTTTAATTGATGAGATCAACAGAGCCCCAGCAAAAACCCAGGCGGCCCTGTTTGAAGTGATGGAAGAACGTCAAATAACCATCGATGGGGAGAAATATACCATGGAATACCCGTTTATGGTTCTGGCTACACAGAACCCGGTTGAACAAGAAGGTACCTATGCCCTACCCGAAGCCCAATTAGACCGATTCATATTTAAAATAAAGGTGGGGTACCCAACCCTAGATCAAGAAGTGACCATTTTAAAAAGTCACCACGATCGGAAGTTGGCAGTGCCACAAGATGCAATTGAAGGCATATTGACGGCTGAGGCATTGAAAAAATACCGCGGACTCGTACAAGAAATTGTTATAGAGGAGAAAATTTTCAACTACATCGCGCAAATTGTAGATAAAACTCGAAATCACCCGCACCTTTACTTGGGTGGTTCACCTAGAGCCTCAATTGCTATTATGAATGCGGCAAAAGCGTTCGCGGCCATCCAAGGCCGTGATTTTGTGACACCAGACGATGTAAAACGCGCGTTAGCTCCCGTTTTGAGGCATCGCATCATTCTATCGCCTGAGCGTGAGATGGAAGGCATGACGCCAGAAACTGTGGTAGACATGATCGCACAAAGTATCGAAATACCTAGATAATGATTAGATTCTTTAAATCACTATATCTAACTCCGCGATTTTTCTACTGCATTGCGGGACTCGTCGTGCTATTTCTGCTTTCGTATGCATGGAATAGTCTCTACGGAATCACTTGGATAGTGATTTTTGGATTTATACTACTCCTTTTGACCGAAATTAGCATGCTCTTCAGCAGCTCTGGTATTTCGGCCAAACGTCTGCTCCCAGAAAAATTTTCGAATAGCGACCAGAACGAGGTGATACTTCAAATTGATAATCGGCACGCATTTGATTGTACCATTGGCATTGTTGATGAATTACCGGTACAGTTTCAGAAGAGAGATTTTTTTCAAACTACAAAAGTATTGGGCCGAGAGCGCAGTATCTACACCTATTCGGTACGCCCCGTGCAGCGTGGAGAATATGTCTTCGGAAATTTAAACCTTTACATAAACACCGTAATTGGATTGGTGAGAAGACGCTACACCTTTAGCAATGCGCAAATGGTGAAGGTGTACCCCTCTTTTATCCAAATGAGGCAATATGACTTTCTGGCCATTGATAACCGATTGGCGCATTTCGGACTAAAAAAAATACGGAAAATTGGTCATACCATGGAGTTTGAACAAATCAAAGAATACGTGGTAGGTGACGATGTGAGAACGGTAAATTGGAATGCAACGGCAAAACAAGGGCATTTAATGGTGAATCAGTATCAAGATGAAAAGATGCAACCCATTTACAGCATTATCGATACCAGCCGTGTAATGAAAATGCCCTTTAAAGGATTAAAGTTGGTAGACTATGCCATAAACTCAACCTTGGCGTTCAGCAATATCGCTCTCAAAAAAAATGACAAGGTGGGGCTCTTGGATTTTAGCAATACGATCGGTAATTTTCTGCCGGCTCAAGCCAAGAAAACTTATCTGAACACCATACTGGAAACCTTGTACAATGTGGATTCAAAGTTTTTAGACTCAGATTATAGCGCCTTACAAGCCTTGGTAAGACGACGCATCAATCATAGAAGTTTATTGTTATTGTATACCAACTTTGAGCACATCTCGTCGCTGCACCGGCAACTCCATTACCTACAGGCCATTGCGAAAAAGCATGTGCTGGTGGTGATCTTTTTTGAGAATACCGAACTCAGAAAACTCAGTGATCAACCTACTGAAAACATTCCCGATATTTTTGACCAAACCATTGCCGAACAAT
>JAWWCH010000138.1:0-5649 GCA_033720575.1 Marinirhabdus sp. | reverse complement strand
TGGACTTAGATCACAAAATGAGAGTCTTAAGAGTCAAGTGGCCTCTTTAAATGCTACCAATGGTGACCTCATCAGACAAATCGGTGATTTTACGGATCTGACCCGAAAAGGAGCGGCCAATCTTGAGAAATCATTAGAAAGCTTACAAGAGAAAGATCTAACCATCCGCAGACTTCAAGATGCACTTACACGAAAAGACAGTGTAACCTTAGCCATTGTAACGAGCTTGAAGAAAGAAGTAGGCTTGGACGATGAAGACATTGAAATTAATGTTGAAAAGGGTGTGGTCTTCATTTCGCTGAGTGACAAGGTGTTGTTCAAGAGCGGAAGCTACCAGATTACGAGTCGTGCTTCTGAAATTTTGGGCAAAGTAGCCAAAGTGATTAACGACAAGCCTGAGTTTGAAGCGTTGGTTGAAGGGCATACCGACAACGTTCCATATAAGAACGGAGTATTACTTGACAACTGGGATTTAAGTGCGAAGCGCGCTACAGCAATCGTTAGGGAGTTGGTGAACCTTGGTGCCAACCCGAGACAACTTATTGCCGCGGGCCGTGGAGAGTTTGTACCGAAAGTAGCAAACAATTCAGCTGAGAACCGCTCCATCAATAGAAGAACTAAAATCTATGTACTACCGAAAATCGACCAATTCTACGAAATGGTTGAAACTTCGATGGAACAATTGAGCGAAGAAGGCGGTCAATAACCTCCATTCAATGTATAGTACCAAAAACCCGATACCATGGTGTCGGGTTTTTTATTTTAAGATGTGAACATTGAACGGTTCTTGCCAAATGCTACCTATCGGTTTGGGAATTAAATCTCTAACGCCCCTTTTCCCTCTCGAATCAATTCGGGTTCGTTTCCAGTAAGGTCAATCACCGTAGAGGCAATGTTACCGCCATAGCCACCATCGATCACTACATCAACTAACTTTTCCCACTTCTCGAAGATGAGCTCAGGATCTGTTGTATATTCGATTACCTCATCGTCATCCTTAATGGAGGTAGAAATGATGGGGTTTCCCAATTCTCGAACCAAGGCCCGCACTATAGCGTTGTCTGGCACACGGATACCGACTTCCTCTTTCTTTTTGAACACTGTAGGAAGGTTATTGTTCCCAGGAAGTATAAACGTATACGGTCCTGGCAATGCCCTTTTGAGCAATTTGAATGTTGCCGAATCAATTTGTTTTACATAATCACTCAAATTGCTTAAATCTTCACAAACAAATGAGAAATTCGCCTTTTCCAATTTTACACCTTTAAGATGGGCAACACGTTCTAGTGCACGGTTATTCGTGATATCACAGCCCAGCGCATATACCGTATCACTAGGGTAAATAACCAACCCCCCGTTTCGGATGATATCCACCACTTTCTTAATGTCTTTGGGATTCGGGTTTTCTTCGTAGAGTTTAATAAATAGTGCCATAGCGTAGTATTTATCATTAAAGATACAGCGTAGAAGTTTGATACGCAATACAGGCACGAAATTAGTCGGCTCGTTGTACTTCGCTTTCTAGCTTTAGCACGTTGCCGCCATCTTCTTGTTCGATATACAGGGCCTTGTTGCCTTCCTCACCCTCACGTGTCACTTCGTTCCCTTCAATGGTACGGGTCACTTTTTTAGTGAATGTAGATTTCACGGTACCTTCGGCAGTGCCATTACCCCATTTCCAACTCACTTTTGTTCCTTCTTTTATCATTTTTTCTTTTAAAGGTACAACGGAAAGGGGCAATCATAAAAGCAAAATAACACAGCCTTAACACAAGTCGTTCAAAAGCAAACAGCTACATTATTCCTGCAAACGGTCTAGGGCATTTTTGATATGCGCATAATGATGCATGCTATGCCATGAGTATTGCAACACGGTTTCCTTTAACGAAGTGGGTGCCTCTTTTTCAGGATGCTGATAGGTGCGTTCCCACTGATTGGCGGTAAGACCTTTTAAAAGATATACGAGTTTATGGTGAACGGCTTCTAAATGCATTAAAGACCAAACGATGGGCATGGTGTTGTAATCGCCTAGAGCTGCCCATTTTTTTTCGTCATATGCTTTAATGGTGGGGTTATCTTCGGTAAGCGCCCATTTAAAGCGCAGATAGCTGTTATGGTGGCTATCGGCTATGTGATGTACCAATTGCTGAATGGTCCAACCTTCTGGTCGGTACGGCTGCTGAAAGACGTGCTGCGGAAGCTGCGATACGAGCAATCGCAATTTTTCTGGAAAGATGTCCAAAATGGTAATCGCTTCCTGTAGATCTTGTTCTGAAATTTCAGTAGGTACCTGAAATTCTCCTATTGGGTATTGTAGTTTTTTCATATCCATGACACGAAAATAAAAAACGCCTCAGCGAACTGAAGCGTTTTTACGAGTTGTTCTCAACAAGTTGTGAACTATTTTTTCACATCCATGAGTTCTACGTCAAATACCAAGGTAGCATTGGGTGGTATAACGCCGCCTGCTCCTTGTGCACCGTATCCCAAATGACTTGGAATTACAAAACGCGCCTTATCACCTACATGCAGTAATTGGATACCTTCATCCCAGCCTGCAATCACATTTCCTTTTCCTACCGGAAATTCAATTGGATTGCCTCTTTTGTAAGACGAGTCGAAGACACCGCCATCAGCAAACATTCCTTTATAATGCACTGCAACGGTATTTCCTGCTTCAGCTTTGGCACCTTCACCTTTTTGGATGATTTGATATCGCAAACCGCTTTCCGTTTCTTCAAAACCTTCAGAAATAGAAGTCAGCAATTCTTCTTGTGCTTTTTTCGCAGCGGCTTCTCTTTCAGCTTTGGCTCCATTAAATTTACGAAAGGTTTCAACGGCGTTCCAAGCTTGGGCTTCTTCACCCACACGAATGATCTCAACTTTCTGCATGGTATCCCCTTGCGCAATGCTATCTACCACATCTTGACCTTCAATCACCTCACCAAAAATGGCGTGCTTATCGTCTAGCCACGGCGTTGCAACATGGGTAATAAAAAACTGACTTCCGTTGGTTGCGGGTCCAGCATTGGCCATTGAAAATTTTCCGGGTCCATCATGACGTAAACTCTGGTCAAACTCGTCATCAAATTGATATCCCGGTCCACCAGCGCCCGTTCCAGCAGGGTCACCGCCTTGGATCATAAAGTCTGGAATCACACGGTGAAATGTGAGCCCGTCGTAATATGGAGTTCCTTGAGGCTTTGCGCTATTCTCTAGGTTTCCTTCAGCCAAAGCCACAAAGTTTCCTACCGTACCCGGAGTTTTTTTGTATGTCAATTGCCCGAGAATTTCTCCTTTTTCTGTAGTAATTTTAACGTAAATACCGTCTTGCATGCTTCTATTTTTAAATTGGGTGCAAAGGTACAAAATCTAACACCATTTTTTTACGCACTTAATGGGTTTATAGGCTTAATTCCATTGAGTTTGAAAAATATTTATAAAACATAAGGAGCAGTTTTAAAAGAGCACGTATTTTTACCGCCTTAAATTTTAAACCCTTTAGAATCAAAAAAATGACACATCAAGACCTTATCGCCGTTTCCCAGGAGTTTGGTACTCCGCTCTACGTATATGACGCTTCAATAATGGAAGCACAGTACAAACGGTTGGCGAAGGCATTCAAAGGGGTTAAACAGGTGAAGTTCCACTATGCCGTGAAGGCGCTGTCTAATTTATCGGTTTTAAAGCTGTTGCATGGTTTTGGCTGCGGAATGGACACCGTTTCCATCCAAGAAGTACAGTTGGCCCTTAAAGCCGGGGTGGCTCCAGAAGACATTATTTTTACGCCCAACGGCGTTTCGCTGGCAGAACTTGAAATTGCTGCAGAAATGGGTGTTCAGATCAATATCGATAATCTGTCATTATTGGAGCAATTTGGAACAAAGCATCCAAAAGTACCCGTATGCGTGCGTATAAATCCGCATGTCATGGCTGGCGGGAACACCAATATTTCTGTAGGTCATATTGATAGTAAATTTGGGATTTCAATTCATCAAGTTCCATTGCTTTCGCGAATTGTAGAA
The DNA here is from genome assembly GCA_033720575.1 of Marinirhabdus sp. Lineage (GTDB taxonomy): Bacteria > Bacteroidota > Bacteroidia > Flavobacteriales > Flavobacteriaceae > Marinirhabdus. Next base: position 1,624 of record JAWWCH010000138.1, on the reverse strand, counting down.
AACACGGGGATGCACATCAACGGCATCCATATGCACACCGGAAGTGACATCTTAGACATCGACGTGTTCCTATATGCGTCAGAAATTCTGTTTGAAACGGCAAAACGATTTGAGCATCTTGAATTTATCGACTTTGGTAGCGGATTTAAAGTACCGTACAAAACAGATGATATAGAAACAAATATTGAAGAACTTGGCGAAAAATTAACCGAACGATTTGAAACCTTCTGTTCCAACTACGGAAAAGAACTTACGCTTGCCTTTGAACCCGGTAAATTTTTGGTAAGCGAAGCAGGTAAATTTTTGGTCCCGGTGAATGTGATCAAACAAACCACTTCTACTGTATTTGCTCAGGTAGATAGTGGTTTCAACCATTTGATACGACCCATGTTGTACAATGCCCCACATCATATTGAAAACATCAGTAATCCTGACGGGAAAGAACGTTTTTACAGTGTAGTAGGATACATCTGTGAGACCGATACCTTCGCAAACAATCGACGTATTTCAGAAATCACCGAAGGCGACATCCTTGCCTTTCACAATGCCGGTGCGTATTGTTTTTCGATGGCGAGCAATTACAACAGTAGGTATCGCCCGGCCGAAGTGCTATGGCACAATAATAAGGCGCATCTTATCCGCAAGCGCGAAACTTTTGACGATTTAATTTCCAATCAAATAGAAATCAGTTTATAGTACTACGGGTAATGGCTTGGGGTCACATTTTTACCTTTTACGGTTGAAAAATGTGACCCTGTAGTTTTCCACTTTCTTTTATCATACACTTTTCTACTTCGAACTCATATTTGTATCTTTGCCCTCTTAAAATTGACGGAATGATTTACAGATTTAGAGCCATTTTAGATACCCAAGAAGATGTGTTTCGAGATATTGAGATTGAGGCTTCAAGTACCATGGAAGACCTACATAATGCGATCACCCAGGCCTTCGGATTTGAGGGGCAAGAGATGGCCTCTTTTTATGTGAGCAATGAACTTTGGGACCAAGGTGAAGAAATCGCATTGTTCGATATGAGCGAAGGAACAGATACCGTTCGAACAATGAGCGACACCATCCTGGAAGATGCGGTTTGGGAAGAACAACCCAGATTACTGTACGTATATGACTTTTTGAGCATGTGGACCTTCATGGTGGAATTGGCAGAAATTACAGAACCCGAACCGGGCATGTCGTATCCTAATCTCATGTACTCGCACGGTCAAATTCCTGATGTGGCACCCGAAAAAGAATTCATCGCAGAAAAAACTGAGGATGCCGAAGATGATTTTGATGAAGATTATGATTTGGATGCCGAAGACTACGACAACCTCGATTTTGACGAAAACTGGAATTGATCTCTGCCACAAATTTGTATTACAAACTAACGCCTTAACCCTGCTTCAATGATCAACCTATTCAATACCCATATTGCCTCCCTTTCGATTCACCGCGTTGGAAATAAAAGTCGAAACGAAGGCATCTTTCTCTCTGCCGCGCCCTACGAAATGGACGATGAGCTTACCCCTTTGCTAAAGGAGTTTTTTCTGAAGCCCTTCCGCGATAAAGAGGAAAACTATTTCCATTTTGACAATAGTGTGGATGTTGAATTTCATGAACTCCATCA
>JAWWCH010000137.1:0-5650 GCA_033720575.1 Marinirhabdus sp. | reverse complement strand
GCCATTCACGATTTGATCGGGAATTTCTTCACAAATCACGGCAATGGCTCCCTGATCAACTGCTTTTTTGATGAATTCATGACCATCGCTCACAGTGCCTCGAATGGCAACGAATACATCGTCTAATCCAATTTCTCGACTGTCGAAATGCAATTCTCGCACAGAAACTGCAGTAGTACCCACCACTTTCTCTAGCGTAACCTTGTCTAATATGTCGCGGAGTAGATTCACGATAGTTTTAATATGATGGTTTGACCTTTTTTTATGTTTTCTCCGGTAGGAATTGATTGGGAAACTACGGTACCATTCCCTTCCACCCTCACCTTGAGACCTATATTCTCTAACAATGAAACGGCGTCCATGCCGGCCATACCCGAAACATTGGGGACTTTCTTGGTTACCTTACGCACTTTGTTATAGTAATTCTCGTAGTCTGCATGAAGCAGTTCGTCTTGAGCATTCACATCGGTCACTTCTGCTTTTAGGGGTGAATCTGTAAAGATTTTTTGTGCGATTCGTTTGAACACTGGTCCCGTAACGTCAGCTCCGTAGTAGCCCTTTTTGGTACTTGGCTTGTGAATCACCACAATGCAAGAATATTTTGGGTTCTCTGCCGGAAAATACCCTGCGAAAGAAGAGACGTACTTTCTGTTCTTATTCCATTCTTCGGCGTTTGCGTATTCAGTTCTTGCCGTACCGGTTTTACCCGCCATGGAAAAGTTTTCTGAATACAAACTCTGCCCGGTTCCTCGCTTTACGATGTTCTTTAAGATGTCCTGCATCTTGGCAATGGTTTCTTCTGAAGCAATTTGATCATGAATGATTTCGGTACCATAGGTTTCAACTTTATGGTTCCAAGAACGGATTTCTTTAATGAAATGTGGTTTTACCATAGTGCCGTTATTGGCGATGGCGTTGTAAAATGTCAAGATCTGCAAAGGCGTCATCTTAAGGTTGTAGCCGTATGCCATTGACGGCAGTGCATTCTTACTCCATCGAGGGTGTCCCTTTTCTGGAATTAACGGCATGCCTTCACCCAAAATGGAAATACCAATGGTATCATGTAAGCCCCACGCCTTAATTTGATCGGTAAACTTTTTAGAATCATTTTTATAGGCGTCATCAATCAATCGAGCAAAGCCAATATTAGAGGAAACCTCGAGCGCCCTTGCTGCCGAGATTTTACCGTAGCCACCACGTCTCGAATCGGAAATGGTACGCCCGTAAATCCTGAATTTTCCTTCTTGGGTATCAACAACGGTAGAAGTATCGATAACCCCATGCTCTAGCGCTACCATCATCGCCACGGTTTTAAACGTGGAACCCGGCTCTGTACTTTCGCCAACGGCATAATTGAGCCGCTCGTAATATCCGCCGTTTCTACTTCTTCCCAGATTTGATACTGCTTTAATTTCCCCAGTGGCTACTTCCATTACGATGACGCAACCATGATCTGCTTCGTAAATTTCCAACTGCTTGAGCAAAGCGTGGTGTGCAATATCTTGCATGTTCACGTTGATGGTAGATACGATATCGTATCCATCTTGAGGTTCAACCTCATTCTCATCATACACTGGTTTCCACTGTCCCTTCGCTATTTTTTGCTTGAGGCGTTTGCCAACCTTTCCTTTTAAATCATTATCAAAAGCACCCTCGAGACCCACAGTGTAGTGCCCAGGTCTGTTGTGATCTTCATGACCCACCAGTCTTGCACCGATTTTCCCCATGGGGTGTTCACGAACGGTCTTTTGGCGAACAATAATGCCCCCTTTATACGGCCCCAAATTGAAGAGCGGCATTTTCTTTACTGTGATATAATCAGAATATCCCAGGTTCTTTGCCACAGCTAGATAGCGGTTCTTGTTTGATCGCGCTTTACGGAAGCGTTGCTGGAAATAGGACGGCGTTTTACCGAGCAATTGACTCAATGCCTTAGACAGTGGCACCAGATTGTCTTTGAAATTTTCCGAAGAAACGGTAACCGCGTCAAAGTAAATATCATATTTAGGGATAGAACTGGCCAACAGACTTCCGTCATCGGAATATACATTGCCCCGATTTGCAGGAATGGTAAAGTTTTTAGTGGTGTTCTTAAGCGCTAGATCACGGTATTTGTCACCCTCGACAAATTGAATATCGGCTAATTTCACAGCAATCAATAGCGCGAAGAGAAACATACCTCCAGCGATAAAATATAAGCGGTTCAATATGTTTTTTTCTTCTATGGGCACCGCGCTACTGTTTTTTTGTTACGATTATTTTTTGGGGTGGCGTTTCACTTGGCCGGAGTCCCCTATTGGCCATGGCCGAGGTTATCTTGCTCTCCATTTTTATTTGGGTGACTTTCTTTCGCACGTCCAAATACAAACTCTTGAGTTCTTTCACATCATTATTGAGTTCGGCAATGCGATGCACCTTTTTGTCTGCCGTATGACTACTTCCAATCATGATCAAGGCCAATACACTCAGAAAAATGATAAAGCGCCAATTTTTGAACGCATCGTCACTGACCAAGAACTTTCCTTTGATGATATTGTAGAAGTTTTTCTTCATTATAATTTCTCTGCAATTCGAAGCTTTGCGCTTCTTGCTCTATTATTTTTTTGTATTTCTTCTTCTGTTGGGATGATAAACTTCCCGATTGGCTTTAGCGGCACTTCCACCCTTCCAAACACATCACGTTCGGGCTCACCTTCAAACAGGCCGTTCCGCATAAACCGTTTTACCAATCGGTCTTCAAGGCTGTGATAACTGATCAAACTCAACCTTCCTCCTGTTACCAACACCTCAACCGTTTGCTCTAAAAACTCTTTCAGGGCATCCAGTTCCTGATTCACTTCTATGCGAATGGCCTGATACACCTGGGCCAAGATCTTGTTCTCTTTATGTTTCGGAAGAAACCGCCCCAGTGCCTGCTTCAATTGTTCGCTGGTTTTAATAGGACCTCCTTTGCGAGCCTCAACAATGACACGTGCCATTCCAGCTGCTGTGCGCAATTCTCCATACTGAAACAGTACCGAGCGCAATTGTTTTTCTTCGTATGAATTCACCACATCGTAGGCCGAAAAGCTACTTTTCTGGTTCATACGCATATCAAGCTCTGCTTCATAGCGAGTAGAAAAACCGCGTTCAGCCACGTCAAACTGATGGGAAGAAACTCCGAAGTCGCCCAAAATCCCATCTACTTCCTTATAGCCATGAAATCGTAAGAAGCGCTTGAGAAATCTGAAATTCTCATTCACCAACAAGAACCTCGGGTCGTCGATAGCATTCTCAAGCGCATCTGTATCTTGATCAAAAGCAATGAGCTTGCCTTTATCATTCAATCGTTTTAGGATTTCCCTACTATGACCACCGCCGCCAAAGGTGACATCCACATATACCCCATCGGGGCGGATATTGAGACCATTCACGGTCTCGTTCAATAATACCGGATTATGATAATCCATCACTAGCATCGGCGTCTCCCATCACTTCTTCTGCCAGATCTGCGAAATCGCTGGCAGCGTCGTCAATGGCTTGTTCATATTTGGCTTTATCCCATATTTCCACAATGTTGATTGCAGAAGAGATTGTAATTTCTTTGGTAATTCCGGCAAAATCGGCCAGATCTTTAGGAATGTTCAATCTGCCTGTAGTATCCAGCTCCACTTGCTTTACACCCGCCGTAAATCTTCGAATAAAGTCTACGTTCTTCCGATTGAAACGATTCAGGGAATTCATCTTTTCCATCAGCGCATTCCACTCTTCCATCGGGTACAATTCCAAACAATTTTGGAATACCGCACGCTTGATGATAAACCCCGAAGACGCAACAGGCGCCAGCTGCTTTTTTAGTGCAGCCGGAACCATGACACGTCCCTTGACGTCAGCCTTGCATTCATATGTTCCTATCAAATTGACCATCAGGGTTTCCCAAAATCTTAATTCATTGATTCAAATATAAAAAGTATTTACCACTTTTTACCACTAAATACCACTTTGTTGATAAGTTTTACCACCTACCTACCATTTACAAGTGTAACGCCCTGTATTTTAAACACTTCAAAGCTTATCAACACCCATATCTACCGCAGAAATTGCGTTCAATTGCGGTCATTTAACTAAAATGGATTGATAGAAATATGTTGAATAAAAAGTGTATTTTTGTTTTTAACAATGGCAAGACCTTGCATGACCGACCAACTTAAAACAGAAGGAAAATTTAGCTACGTAGAATTGGGTGAAGGCACACCAATCATCATTTTGCATGGTTTAATGGGTGGCTTGAGTAACTTTGATGGTGTGGCCAATTTTTTTCCTCCAAAGGGCTATAAGATTCTGATTCCAGAACTCCCTATTTATACCATGCCGATTCTTAAAACCAACGTTAAAAACTTCGCGAAATACGTCAAGGAATTCCTGGACCACAAGCAGTTGAAAGATGTGATTTTACTAGGAAATTCATTGGGTGGGCACATCGGACTTTTATGCACGAAAATGTATCCACAATATATGAAGGCCCTTGTCATTACCGGAAGTTCGGGCTTGTATGAGAGCGCTATGGGCGAAAGTTATCCAAAACGAGGCGATCGCGATTACATCCGTAAAAAAGCGGAAAATGTATTTTACGACCCGAAAGTAGCCACCAAAGAAATTGTGGATGAAGTATATGCCACGGTGAATGACCGCCAAAAGCTTATTCGAACGCTGGCCATTGCTAAGAGTGCCATTCGACATAACATGGGGAAAGATTTGCCCACCATGAAGACCCCTACATGCATTATCTGGGGGAAAAACGACAATGTTACACCACCAGAAGTGGCAGATGAGTTTCACGAAAAACTACCCGATAGCGACCTGTATTGGATCGATAAATGTGGACATGCAGCAATGATGGAGCACCCAGACACGTTCAACGAGCTATTATATGCTTGGCTTCAGAAACGATCTTTTTAGTAGCACTAACTTTTAGGATAGCCGTTCAAGAGCAGTGAAAGGCATCTTTTGAATTTAAATCACAATCTATTTTGAAAATTAAATCGGCTGAATTTGTAATGAGCAACAGCGAAGTGGCAAAATGCCCGAATGATCGCTTGCCAGAGTATGCGTTTATCGGTCGGAGTAACGTCGGAAAATCATCGCTCATCAACATGTTGATGCAGCGTAAAAACCTGGCAAAAACTTCAGGCAGACCAGGAAAGACCCAGCTGATCAACCACTTTGTGGTAAATAAAAATTGGTACTTGGTAGATTTACCGGGGTACGGTTATGCGAAAGTTTCCAAAAAGGCCAAGAAAACCTTTCAAAAATTCATCACCAATTATTTCTCGAAACGAAAGCAATTGGTTTTGGCATTTGTACTCGTAGATTGTAGACATGAGCCACAAGCCATAGATTTAGATTTCATGCACTATTTGGGCGAGGAGCAAATTCCGTTTTCCATAGTATTTACAAAAGCCGACAAGCTTAAGCCTAAGGCGCTTGAACGCAACTTGAAAGCCTACGAAGTTCGGATGCTAGAAGACTGGGAAGCCATGCCCCACTACTTCGTAACCTCATCGAGTAATGGTGACGGTCGCGACGACCTTTTGGATTATATTGACCGTATCAATGACGAACTGGGAGGCCAAGTTCCATTGGTTTAGGCATAATTGCCCAAACGTTCTTC
>JAWWCH010000136.1:0-5651 GCA_033720575.1 Marinirhabdus sp. | reverse complement strand
CCACGCTCCCGGGGAGCCATCGAACAAGCCGTCTTGGGTGTGTATAATCCACTCGTCATCCTGAAAGATGTACATTCGCAATACTTCCTTATTTTTTAGGATATCAATAAATTTTATAGCGCCAGACGCAGGTACTGCCACAATTGTTTCGGTAACAAATCCGCCATCAAAATAATCGAACATACTGCTCTTAAACTGGTTTGCTAGTTTGCCAGATTGCACATCGTACACAGAGGTGGGCAATTGGTAACCTGTAAAAACGAGGTATTGCTCATTAGGTGACAAATGTCCCATCTTGATTGCTTTCCCTTGATCTATAGGAAACGTTCTTTTTATGGAGCCTGTTCGAGCATCTACGATTTCAACCTGTTGCACTTCCCCATTCACAAGTAAAAGATCTGTCCCATTATTTATATGGAAAGCAGCCGAATACCGATCCGTTTTGGTCCATAGTTCCTGTTTGGTCAAATAATCGAGATATATCAATGCCTGTCCGTCAAACTGCCCTCCACTCTGTGTTCGTTCGGCATACACTACATAATTCCCTGAGGGCGAAAGATCAACCATATGGCTGCCGTACGGAATTTCACTCCCTACAAGCTTAACAAAGGATTCTGTATTGTTGGCCACATCAACAATTCGCAAGGCACCACCTCCCAAAGAGGCCATGAGTTGTTTCCCTGGCTCAAAATCGTAATGCTGCGCGTTGGCTACATTTCGTATTACAGACTTTGCACTCTTCGCCTTTCCCGCTTCTAAAACTTGTATGGGCAGGTTTCCGTTGGGTACGGCATAGAATTTCCTATTTTCTGGATCTACCAGAAGTTGGTTATACTGTACGGTATTTACATTTTCAAAAGCATATTTTGTGAAACGTGTGGTTGCCTCGTTGAACAAAAATGAATACGGATGGCCGTAGTAATCTGTAGTAACCAACTCCGTTTCATTGATGTTTCGGATGGTTTCTATATGGCTAGCTTCCATCAGATTGAAACCATATTGCGTAACGGGTTTTGCTTCGTACCTTCTAAACTTAGCGAAGGGTTTGGTTACTCCACTCTGAACATAGAGCAAGTCACCATCACTCAACATCGCACGTTTATCTTCTTCCCGGTAAATCTTGCCCATAATATAACCCGAATTGGCTTCCAACTCTACCAATAAGCTACTCCCGGGAGCCACCCAAAGTGATTTCCTATCCTTATTCACCGCAACATCGCCTCGATAGGGCGTCACTGTAGCGTATGGTAAATCTGCAGGAACAGTCTGCGACCATTGTTCTTCCTTGGTAAAATAATTATATCTGAAGAGCGAAGCCTTTTTATCAGAAAAAGAGTATTCTGCTATGATGGCATCGCCGTCATCCATTAAGGCTAATACATAATCTCTCGTGCTCAAATAGTTGCCTGTTTCGAACGAATAGAAATAATTTTCCATAAAATTTGTGGCAATCCACATGTACGAGTTGGTGCTGTTTATCTCAAAATGGCTTATTTCACCTTCACCTGGAAAAACGGGTATTTGTGTCGTTAAAAATTCTTTGGTGGTTTCATCAAGCACATACAACGCCTTTGCTCCATTCATATCGTCTGCATAGACCATTAGGTACCCTTGGTCTTCCACAGTGTGAAAATGCATGGCATGGATGCGTCCCAGTGGATAACGACCTATTTCTTTAAAGGTGGTATTGTCATACACAAGAACCGTGTTGCTCACCAGCACATAGGTCTTCCCATCTTTTTCATTAATTTCAAAGTCACCTGCATACCCACCCAAATCTTCAGTATGGTAAAGCAAGCCAGAATCCCGATTCCAAAATTTCAGTGTTTGGTCCTTATACCCATAGGTAACCAACACATTTCTAGTGTTATCCACAAGCGCGTAGGTAGAGCCTTCTGCATGCATGCTTTGCACGACAATATCATTATTCTGCGCTATGGCTGAAAGGGTCACAAAGAGCCATAGCACAGTTAAAAAGAACTTTTTCATATTATTGATGTGTTATTTCAACCATTAACGGAACCACATATCCTTGTGCTCCATCCTTTACTTTAAAACCAGGATTACCAGCTTGGTACATCACCTGACTCTTATCTATTAAATCATCACCAAGGGCTGCTTTTATCTTCGAGGTGAGCCCTCCAGATGCTTGTTGCATCTTTTGCAGTAATTCGGTTTGGTTGAGTTCTTGCTGACTGAAGAGAATGAGCAAATAATCGGTACCAGGGTTGTCGTCCATTCGAATCACCTTTTTCTCACTAGGAAAGGCCAATTCTGAATTGGCACCAATTAAGGGAGACATGCCATTTTCATAGGGAAGAATTTTATTGATCTTCTGGCTTAGATCGGTAGCAAAAGCATAGATATATCCTTCGTTTTCGTTCTTCAGGTAAAATCGGAAACGTGTCCCCGAAGGATATCCTGTGGTCATTCGATAAGCCACCAAATCTTCTCCTTCAATGTCATCTTCAACTACAAGGTTTCTGGTCGAAATTCGAGTGGTTTCCATCGGTGCTCCTGTATTGGTAACAAAACGCAAACTTCCTTCTGGCAATTTACCTGCGATTGGGTTCGGATCTGGATCTGGAACATCATCTGGTTTTACGTCCGGTGTATTGTCATCTGGCTTAGGCGTAGGATCAACCTTAGGTTTTTCCTCTTTCTTTTTATAGTAACTATATGGCTGAAGGGCTCCCATGGCCCATTCTTCATATTCTGAATATGGCACCCAAATATAGCCGCCATCGCCCCAAGCCGTGCCCCAACTGTTCAGCAATCGAAATGCACCGCCTTCGTAATTGTCGTCATAACCAATAACGACCATCGCATGATATCCGTGCTTTTTTGCTGTGGTGCCTTTGTCTTCAGGTTTTGAACGCCAGACTTTCGTAGCGCGGAAAAAGCTTTCAGGCAATTTCATTCCAAGCAGTACCGGATACCCTTCGGTTAGGGCTTTCTTGGTGGTATTGGTTTTCACTCCCGCTTCTTGCACATCGAAGAAAAACAAGGTTTGGTAATCTCGAATACGATAGTCTATGGCTTCCATTTGCACTTCTTTCGAAATGGTTGGATTACATTGATACGGCAGCGAATTCAAACTAGGTGCACCCGCAACTTTAAGCGCCTCCAAGCCTAATTTCGGGTTAGCTCCTTTATTACAGGCTATGTCGTCTTCCTTTCTGATTAGTTCATAAACATAGGAAGGAGACAACGCATTGGCGGTTATGGTTTGCTTATCGGTGATGTTGCGATCTTTGGCCAGCATCATGGTTCGCAATCCGTAGGCTGAAGCATAGGCAACACAAGTTCCATATTGCCCTTGGTTACCAGGGATTGGCGACCATTTTTCTAAAGAGACCGCTTTGGGCAAATCTTCGTAGGTGGCGCTTGTAAATTGTGCTTTATATGGAATGCTTCGATACGATTCTTCATCCCAATCCATTCCCATAGGATATTCTTGGGCGAACATCCAAACGGTAGATAGCATAAACAAAAAGGTGATTGTTCTCATGGTATACGATTTTTACTGGAGGTAAATCTAACCGTGTCATGCGCAAAAAAAAATAGGGCAGTTGCCCTATTTTTATAATTATGTCTGAATATCAGTTTGTTACAAATCGTACTTAATCACCAACATCAGAATTCGCGGCAACACAAAATATTGAGAGGTGGTATTGAACTGATCGTTAAAGCTGTCATTATTAGTGAACTCCGTATCCAATATGTTATTGGCTTGAATTCTAAACTCCCACGGGCTCTCCCCTTTTTGGTAATATAGATTTGCATTAAAGAAGGAATACGTGTTTTCTACCGTATTCTCTTCGTTGGAATAATTGTAGTAGTCCCATTCGGCACTCAACGTAAAATCTTTCAAGAAATTGATATCTACATTGGCGTAAGGGCGCTGTGTGGTGAAGGTTTGTTCGCGACCGCCATTGTCATAATTGTTCAGGTTCAATCGGTATCCCACTTCAAAGTTGGGCCATTCGCGAAAGCTGCTGCGTACACTTCCAGTATACCCCTGAGTAACACTTTCACTGCGCAAAATTTGGTCATTGATCAGGTTATTCGACTTGCTCAAAGAAACATTTGCCTGCAGGTTGAATTGTAATTTCTTTACACGTTTACTGAATCGACCAAAAGCCGAAACGGTTTCATCTGGAAAATTGCTGTCAATGTTGAACGGGCTGCTCACTTGGTTGATCGCGATAAGGTCTGTATCACTTTTGAATCCGTTGATTCGTCGCGTATAATTGATATTTCCGCTCACATTGGTATAGTTGAACAAGTTGAAACTGAAATAGGTAAGGTTGTACGAATGTGACAACGAATTTTCTAGATTTCGATTTCCACGGAACAATCGATTGTAATTGCTGAATACGAATGCCTCGGCATAATCATTCACATCAGAATATTGTGCAGTGATCGCATAGTTGAAACGGAGGCTTTCGCTCTTTTTGATATTCCAGATGGCGTTAAAGTCAGGCAAAAGGTTCCATTCGTTCTGTTCATTCACAGTGAACAACTGTTCATCCTTCAAATTGTAATTGTGCAACGTAACTCCCGGCGTAAAAATGAATTGACCGGTTTTCACTTTATAGTGTAACCCCAAAAATGCATCGGTAAAAGTATAGTTTACGTCATTTGTAAGTGGCAAACGCTCACCATTGATAGGTTCAGACCGATTGAAATTAATTTCGCTGCCATTATCCAACACTTGGAAAATATTTGAGTCGAATAACTGATTGCTATAGGTGGAACCTAAAGTAAAATTCAAATTACTGGTATTGTTCAGCACGTAGTAGTAATCTACCTTCGCGTCCAATTTATTGGTAATGATATTTTTCTGCTGATTGGTGTTGAACCGATTCTGGGTGGTATCTGCAGGAATGATTCCGGCAAACGGTAAAATGTCGGTAATCGCGTTGTAAAACGGGTCTTCATCCTGATATAAATGCTGCACTTGACCCGCAAAAATGTTCTTGTCGTTTAGCGTATAGTAAGCATTCACATTTTGGTTGATAGAGGCAGGTTTGTTCTCCAGATTCTCCTCGATATCGTTGGTAAAACCGTCAAATTGCGAAAGCGTGTTGTCTTGTTCCGTTACTTTTGAAGTTTTCACTAAAGCATCATAATCCAATTGAAAGTTCGTATTGGGTTTGTAAACGCTACTCAACTTCAACATGGCCAACTGGCTCCGTTGATCGCTTGTGCTAGCTGTGTTTTCAGTTGATCCAGAAGCAATGTATTGCCGAATGGAGTTTGTAACAATATTGGTGCGATTGTCTGACAGAATTCCGAATCCGCTTAAATCTAAGGTGTTCGAAGCTTTCCAGCTGAAGTTACCTGCCAAGAATTTGGTTTCTATCTCATTGGCGCGATTGTTCTGCGCGATGGCAAAGCCCAAATCGCTCTCATTAATTTCAAAGTTTGTTCCGCCTCCTCTATTGAAGTTTCTGAAGCCTCCCGTAAAATTGAAATAATCGCGAAATGTAAAAGGCACCTCGCCAATGTTATTGAAATCGGTTATAAAGTTCAGACTGTACTCCGGACTGTAATAAAACAGCTTCGGATGAGCGAGATACCCAACTTCGTCGTCACCTACAAGTCCGCCACCAGCGGTAACTTCACCAAACCAAAAGTTCTTTTTT
>JAWWCH010000135.1:0-5658 GCA_033720575.1 Marinirhabdus sp. | reverse complement strand
CCAAGAAAGAAATATGAAGATACTTGTAATAGATAATTATGACAGTTTTGTGTACAACCTAGTGCATTATTTAGAAGCTCTAGATTGTGACGTAACTGTGTTTCGGAATGATCAATTTCACATTGACGATGTAGAACCCTATGATAAGATTTTGTTATCTCCAGGACCCGGCGTGCCCAAAGAAGCTGGTCAACTAACTGCAGTGCTCAAAACATACGCCGGTAAAAAACCAATTCTTGGCGTGTGCTTGGGCCAACAGGCCATCGGCGAAGTTTTTGGAGGTTCCATTTCAAATCTTGACACCGTTTTTCATGGAGTAGCCACAAAAGCTACTATAGTAGTAGCTGATGAGCCCTTATTTAAAGGTATGGAGCAAACCATAGAGATTGGAAGGTATCATTCGTGGGTTGTAAATCGTAACGACCTCCCCGCTGTATTGGAAATAACGGCGGTAGACGAAAATGAGCAGATCATGGCATTGCGTCACCGAGAATTAGACATTAGAGGGGTACAGTTCCATCCCGAAAGCGTGTTGACCCCCATGGGAAAGACCATCATTAAAAACTGGGTGGAAATGTAATCCTTTGCATCTGAACCCATCAAATACAAAAGCAGTGAAACAAATACTTAACAGACTCATTAATCACGAACAGCTCTCAAAAGAGGAAGCACGAAATGTTTTGGTATTGATGAGTGAAGGAAAATACAATTCAAGTCAGATTGCCGCATTTCTTACGGTGTATTTGATGCGAAGCGTATCTATTGACGAGCTAGAAGGCTTTCGTGACGCTCTTCTCGATCTCTGCGTTCCAGTGCAGCTTGAGGTAGAAAATACCATTGATTTATGTGGAACCGGCGGTGATGGAAAAAATACCTTCAACATTTCAACTCTAGCCTCATTCGTTACTGCGGGTGCAGGAATTCCTGTGACAAAACACGGAAATTATGGGGTTTCTTCCATTAGCGGAAGCAGTAACGTTATGGAGCAACTCGGCATCGCTTTCAGCAATGACGCTTCATTTTTAAACCGCTGTATAGACGAGGCAGGCATATGCATTCTGCACGCCCCACTCTTTCACCCAGCAATGAAACACGTGGCACCAATTCGGAAAGAATTAGGGGTGAAAACTTTTTTCAACATGTTGGGACCAATGGTAAATCCAGCAAATCCCACCCACCAATTGGTAGGTGTATTCAGTTTGGAGTTGGCTCGAAAATACGGGTATCTCTATCAGAAAGGCACAAAGAATTACGCCATTCTGCATGCAACAGATGGGTATGATGAAATTTCTTTGACGGGCGCTACCAAATTGATTTCAAATCAATCTGAAACGGTGATTACACCCCAGACTTTTGGTATTCCTTCCGTCTCTAAGGAAGAAATTCGAGGTGGAGAGACCCTAGAAGGCGCTGCCCAGATTTTTAAAACAATTTTATCAGGCCAAGGCACTGTAGCCCAGAACCACGTAGTATGCGCCAACGCCGGAGTAGCCATTTCAACAGCCACAGGGTGCAGTCTCAGCGATGGATTTGAGAGCGCTACGCATTCTTTGGAGTCTGGGAAGGCAAATCAAGCATTTAAAAAATTACAACAACTAAGCGCAACATTGTAGCACATGACCATTTTAGAGAAAATTACGGCCTATAAGAAACGGGAAGTTTCAGCGAAAAAGGAGATGATACCAACTTCCATCCTTGAGCGGGGTACTTGGTTCCATGCGCCTACTCAATCGCTATCTAACGCGCTAGTTTCCTCTTCCCATGGGATCATTGCAGAGCACAAGCGGCGCTCCCCTAGCAAACCTATTATAAATACAAGTTCTGATATTGTAGAAGTGGCTCAGGGTTATGAGAAAGCTGGTGTTGCAGGAATGTCAGTTTTAACGGATACCTACTTTTTTGGTGGATCATTAGACGACATCTGTCTAGCAAAAAAGGCATGCGCACTACCCCTCCTTCGGAAAGAATTTATTATAGATCCTTATCAAATCTTAGAAGCAAAAACTTACGGTGCAGACGCTATTTTATTGATTGCGGCCTGTCTCACCGAGAAAGAACTACGCGAGTTCTCCAGTTTTGCTTCCACCTTATCACTAGAAGTCCTTGTAGAAATTCATAATGAGAAGGAATTACAACGGTCTTTACATGCCAACGTAAGCATGATTGGCGTAAACAATCGCAATTTGAAAACTTTCGAAACTTCCATAGAGAATAGCATGCTATTGAGTAGTGCAATACCAAAAGAATTCGTTAAGATTTCAGAGAGCGGACTCACAAACCCAGCTTCCATACAAGAACTAAAAACATACGGGTATGAAGGGTTTTTAATAGGCGAAGCCTTTATGAAAACTGAAAAACCCGGAGCCGCAGCGGCTGAATTTATAGGCGAATTATAAAATGGTCACAACTAAAAACATCGCAATCAAAGTATGTGGCATGAAGCACAACACGGCCGAGGTGGCCCAACTTCAACCCGATTATCTAGGCTTTATATTTTATGGCGAGAGTCCGCGTTGTTATGTAGACATAATTCCTGCCCTTCCCAAGGGCATCAAAAAAGTTGGGGTATTTGTAAATGCTTCTGTTGTGCAAATTCTTGAAAAATTAAAAATATATAGCTTAGATGTCATTCAATTGCATGGCGACGAATCTGTCGCTTACATTTCAGCCTTGCGGAAGCACTTACCTCCTTCCGTTTCAATTTGGAAAGTTTTTGGTATAAAAGACACATTCGATTTTAAAAAAATAGCACCCTTCAACGCCGTAGTGGATGCTTTGTTATTCGATACCAAGGGTAAGCATAGAGGCGGAAATGGTACTCCTTTTAATTGGGAGGTCTTACAGGGCTATCCATTCGAAACACCTGTAATCTTGAGCGGCGGCATCGGACTTGAGCACATCGAAGCTATACAGCAGGTTATGGCAACCAACCTGCCATTTTTGGCCATAGATGTCAACAGCAAATTTGAACGAAGACCAGGGTTGAAAGACCCCAAGCAACTCAAACAGTTTATTGAGGCAATTCAGCATATTAATACACATGAAAAATAAAATAGAAGTAATGTACAACGTAGATAAAAACGGATATTATGGTGATTTTGGAGGGGCGTATATTCCCGAAATGCTGTATCCAAATGTAGAGGAATTGCGACAGCAGTATCTCGCCGTTATGACCTCAGAGTCGTTTAAAGATGAATTCCGTTTGCTTTTAAAAGATTATGTGGGCAGGCCCACTCCCCTATACTACGCTAAGCGACTATCAGAAAAATACAACACTAAAATTTATTTGAAACGTGAAGACCTTTGTCACACTGGCGCCCATAAGGTGAACAATACCATAGGGCAAATTTTGATGGCTAAACAATTGGGTAAAACTCGAATCATAGCCGAAACGGGTGCGGGCCAGCACGGCGTTGCAACAGCTACAGTTTGTGCGCTTATGGGATTGGAGTGTGTGGTCTATATGGGAGAAGTGGATATTAAAAGACAAGCTCCCAATGTGGCACGAATGAAAATGCTGGGCGCTACGGTTGTTCCGGCTAGTAGCGGAAGCAAAACGTTAAAAGACGCCACTAATGAAGCCATTCGTGATTGGATCAATAATCCGAAAGACACCTATTATATCATAGGCAGCGTAGTAGGACCCCACCCCTATCCAGACATGGTAGCACGATTTCAAAGTGTTATTTCAGAAGAGATAAAAACCCAATTACAAGAAAAAGAACATCGGAGTCACCCAGATTACGTAGTGGCCTGTGTAGGGGGCGGCAGTAATGCAGCCGGCGCATTCTACCATTATCTCAACGAAGAAGAAGTAGGGATCATTGCGGTTGAAGCGGCAGGAAAAGGCATAGAAACAGGCAAGAGTGCTGCTATCTCAAAACTAGGTAAAACTGGCATTATACATGGCAGCAAGACCTTGTTGATGCAAACTGACGACGGACAAATAACCGAACCGTATAGCATCTCAGCTGGTCTAGACTATCCTGGGGTTGGACCCATGCACGCACACTTGTACACCAGCGGAAGAGGAGAATTTATTGCCATAACCGATGACGCTGCTATGGAAGCTGGGCTTGAATTGTGTGAACTCGAAGGTATCATTCCTGCAATAGAGACGAGTCATGCGTTGGCCATATTTAAAACCAGATCATTCAAGCCCGACGATATCGTCGTTGTGAATTTGAGTGGACGCGGCGATAAAGATTTAGAAACGTATACCAATTATTTTAATCATTAGGGCGTTTCCGCGACAGCACCTTCCTGGGCGCTGCTGCCGCGGCCGGGTCTTCAGCGCTACACGGTAGCCTGCTTCAACCCCTAACGCAATCACAACATATCGTATGAAAAACAGAATACAACAGTCCTTTGACACAAATCGCAAACTGCTATCTATATATTTCACGGCTGGATATCCAAAACTAAACGATACAGTTCCCATCATCGAGGCATTAGAGGCAAACGGAGTAGACATGATTGAAATTGGCTTGCCCTTTAGCGATCCTTTAGCCGACGGACCTACCATTCAGGCCAGTTCCAATAAGGCCCTTCAAAATGGTATGACTACAGACGTGCTATTCCAGCAGTTGAAAGACGTTCGTTCAACCGTAAAGATTCCTTTAATCATCATGGGGTATTTCAATCCTATTCTTCAATACGGTGTAGATGCATTTTGTGAAAAATGCGCAGCAGTAGGTATAGACGGTCTGATTATTCCTGATTTACCGCTTCGTGAATATCAGCAGCACTTTGAACCTATTTTTACGGCTTATGGAATACGCTATATTTTCCTGATTACACCTCAAACCAGTGAAGCAAGAATTCGGGAAATAGATCGAGCAAGCCACGGATTTATTTATATGGTGAGCAGTGCCAGTACCACAGGGAGTACTTCAGGTTTTGGAACCGATCAAACCGCGTATTTTGAGCGTATCGCAAAAATGGAATTAAATAATCCGGTTGTGGTTGGGTTTGGCATTTATGATAAGGAGACCTTCAATACGGCAACATCATTTGCTAGAGGAGCCATTATAGGTAGCGCATTTATTCAGAGTTTAGATCACTCTGGAGTTTCTGGAATTCCTGAGTTTATAGAACATATCCGCCCCGAGGTTTAACCAAACTTTATAGAGGTCTTAATAAAATTTCACTTTTATGATACTTATATTAAGGTAACACAAAAGATAATATTATGAAACGGAAATTTGAACCAAAGAAAGATCAGAAGAACCCAACAAATCCGAATCCGAAAGTGGATCGACAGCAAAACGAATTTGACATCGATAAACCGACGATAAAGGAGCAACAGAACAAAGAATAAGTTGCATGAACAAACATAGATAAAAACAAAAACCCCTTCCGAAATCGGAAGGGGTTTTCTTTTGGTTGGTTAAAATAATCAATCAGATTATTCTTTTATAAGACGTTTTACAACGCTAGCATTCTCACTTTCGATCTGTACGATGTACACACCTGAAGCAAGGTTAGCAATGTCAATAGTCTGTTCTCCTTGCATGTCAGAAAGGTCTGTGGTGTTCACCATTTTACCGTTCACGTCATACATAGTCAATCGCTCTAAGTTGATATTCGAGCTGTTCGCAATGGTTACCTGTCCCTGTGCTGGGTTAGGGTACATTGTGATACCAGCATCCAAGTTGT
>JAWWCH010000134.1:0-5673 GCA_033720575.1 Marinirhabdus sp. | reverse complement strand
TGCTCGTCGGGGTTCCCGCCGGGCGGGGATCAGGAGAGCGGACGAGATCGGCTTTGTTGTGGACAAGGATTGCATCAGGGTAACACTCCAACAATTCTTCGTCGGCTTGGGTCCAGGGTTGATGGAGTTCGGAAACCAAGACAATTTGGTCTACAATATTTTTATGAAGGTCTATTTTATCATAGTTCTCTTCGGAAAAATTACCCACTTCAAAATCTTCGAAAATAGCTTTCGACATATGGCCAGCAGCGACAGATTTGTCCATTTCCGCTTTTAGCTCTTCCACAGAACCGATCACAATTTCTTCTTTACCATCTTCTGTTCTCCAAAGTGGTAATGGAATGCCCCAATAGCGGGATCTACTCAAATTCCAATCGTTTGCATTGGCCAACCAATTTCCAAAGCGTCCTTCTCCGGTAGCTTTAGGTTTCCAATTGATAGATTGGTTGAGTTCGTGCATACGGTCTCTAAATTCGGTTACTTTGATAAACCAAGAATCCAAAGGGTAATACAAAATAGGTTTGTCTGTTCGCCAGCAATTTGGATAACTGTGAACATATTTTTCAACCTTGAAAGCCTTGTTTTCTGTTTTTAATTTGATGGCAAGCTCTACATCAACGCTCTTCTCAGGGGCCTCGCCGTCGGCATAGTATTCGTTCTTGACATATTTGCCCGCCAGCTCTTTCATCTCAGGTCGAAACTTCCCTTGTAAATCTACCAAGGGTACTAAATTTCCGTTTTCGTCTTTCACCAACATTGGCGGCACTTCAGGGTTGGCCTGCTTTGCCACTAATGCATCGTCTGCCCCGAAAGTGGGGGCGGTATGTACGATACCCGTACCATCTTCTGTGGTTACGAAATCGCCCGCAATGATTCTAAAGGCATTCTCAGGGGTGTCATGCGGTTTAGCATACGGAAGTAATTGCTCATATCTGATTTCAAGCAAGTCACTTCCTTTGCATTCTTTTACGATGAAATACGGTATTTTTTTGTCGCCTTGAGTGAATCCTTCCAAGGCTTCCTCGTTATCAACCTGCTCAAACTTGCCTCCAAATTGCTTGGCGACTAGATTCTTGGCCAGCACCACATAAGTGGGCTGGTAGGTATATTGATTGAACGTCTTCACCAACACATAATCGATCTTTGCCCCAACGGTCAGCGCTGTATTACTTGGTAAGGTCCACGGCGTTGTAGTCCAAGCCAAGAAGTAAATGGCATTGCTTTCTTCAGCCAAGAAATCTGGTAGCGTATCAGGTACCGCTTTAAACTGTGCGACCACAGTGGTGTCGGTCACATCTTGATAGGTACCGGGTTGGTTCAATTCGTGTGAACTCAATCCCGTTCCTGCT
The DNA here is from genome assembly GCA_033720575.1 of Marinirhabdus sp. GTDB lineage: Bacteria > Bacteroidota > Bacteroidia > Flavobacteriales > Flavobacteriaceae > Marinirhabdus. Next base: position 4,324 of record JAWWCH010000134.1, on the reverse strand, counting down.
TTGGGCGAATACGGCTGAATGGTATAGCCTTTGTACAGCAGATCTTTATCATAGATTTGCTTTAACAGCCACCAAACCGATTCCATATATTTTGGCTTGTAGGTGATGTAGGGATCTTCCATATCCACCCAATACCCAAAACTTTCAGTCACCTTGTTCCACACGTCGGTATAACGCATCACGGCCTTTCTACAGGCTTCATTATAGGCTTCAACTGAAATCTTTTTGCCAATATCCTCTTTAGTGATCACAAGTTCCTTTTCTACGCCTAATTCTATCGGCAGCCCATGGGTGTCCCAACCTGCCTTACGATCTACTTTGAACCCTTTCTGCGTTTTGTAGCGGCAAAAAATATCTTTGATGGCACGAGCCATCACGTGGTGGATCCCAGGCAAGCCATTGGCAGATGGCGGACCTTCAAAAAACACAAATGGCGTCGCATTTTGGCGAATGGAAATACTTTCTTCGAAGATATGTTCCTGTTGCCAAAATTCGAGTACTTCTTCCCCCAATTTTGAGAGATCTAAGCCTTTGTATTCTTTGAATTTAGTCATTCTACTAGTGTGCTGTTAATTAAGGCTGCGAATTTAAGGAATTTTGCTCTAAAAATCGTGCTCTGTAGAAGATATGCTTTTGAACCTGCTCCAAATAGAAATGCTTGTTAAAGCGTTTCTTAAAATGATGGTGTTGCCTGACGATTGCGCTAGGGACTGCAGCGGAAATCCCCCGATGGCTATCGGGGATTGTAGCGATGGCCCGACCGCGCCGAAGGTGGGGTAGCGCCCACATCTACACCCTTGGCAATGCGAACCACTCGATGCCACATTCAGATCCTGTGATAAAGCAATACAAAGTTAAACCAAAAAAAAAGCCACTCGATTTGAGTGGCTCTATACAATTCATGTAAGGCTATTATTGGCGTACAAAACGAATTTCTGTGGTAATCATTACCGTGCCTTGTCCGTTGGTCTCTGAAGTTTCATTAACCAAACGTACTTCACTTTGGTTGAACAAAGTTACATCCCAAACCGCATCAAAACCTTCTTGATTGGTGTTCGAGAACGTAATGGTTTGGGCATTGGCATCAATCGCATAATTTCCAGTTTCATTGTCAATGACCAAAATTTCAGAATCTGTTTCTGTTTGACCAGCCGCAGTTACGGTAGTAACCAAACGGTACTGCCCGTCTAGCACAAATGTGCCGTTATCATTGAAATCCATGGTTACCTGAAAGGTGTCGCCAACAGACTCAGTTGTGGCCGTTACAGGAATGCCCTGCACCTCAACCGTAGTGGTACCATCTGCTCTTAAAAAGGTTAAATCGTACGTGCCTGCTAAGTTGGTATTGTTCAGCAGAAAATCATCGTTGTTATCATCATCATTTTTGCAACTGATCAGCGTTGCAGTGGCCAAAAAGGCAATCAGTAGTGTTTTAAGTGTTTTCATGTATCAATAGGGTTTGGTGCAAAGATAGGTCTATTTGTAGTAAACCGTTCCATTCCCCAAAATATTGTATGAACAAGTAATTCACTATTTTGTATATCTTTAGGCGACAACTAACCGCGACATTTTGAGAACACTTTTTTTCCTCCTCATCTTTATTCCAATGGCATCGTTCGCCCAGAATTATGTAGACTTGGTACGTATTGGCTACGGGCAAACGTTCAACAATGATTTTGATGGAACAGACAGCAGCACCTATGTTAAAAATTTTGATGCCGATCTTACCGTACCGATTGTGCTAAACGACCAGCATGCCTTTATCACCGGTGCGGTGTACAGTAGAAACAACCTGCAATTGTTTCCTGATGCTGAATTTACCAGCTTGCACAGCACCATCGTAAAACTCGGACTTGCCTCTACGTACAACGAAAAATGGAGCTCAACCTTGGTATTATTGCCAAAAATAGCCTCTGATTATGTGAACAGTAGTAGTGACGACTTTTATTTTGGTGGATTGGGCCTGTTGAAATACCAAAAAACGGAACATTTAAAGTATCGCTTTGGTTTTTATGGTTCTACGGAAGCGTTTGGGTTCTTTACCACTCCCATCATAGGTTGGTATTATTTGAGTCCGAACTCCAAATTTGAAATGGACGTGTCGCTCCCCATTGCTGCCGATGTTAATTATACTTTCGGAATTACCACTGTAGGTTTCGACTATATTGGTATTGGGCGAAGTTTTAGGATTACAGAGAATGATGCCGATGTGTATGTTGACCTCGCTTCTTTGGAATTTGCAAGCTACCTTCAGTTCAATGCGTTGGAAAAATCGGTGTTGCTACGCGCCAAATTTGGATATTCTAGCAATAACTACGAAGTATATCCCAATGGGCAAAAAATTGACTTGGGGCTTTCCGCATTTAGTTTTGGAGACGACAGAACCTTACTCAATCCGGAATTGGGCGGTGGATTCTTCCTCAAATTTGAAGCGATTTACCGGTTCAACCTAGCCGAAGAAACGCAACAGGAAGCAGACTAGTAAAGATTTCTTATTTTTAATCTATGGAACGTAGTTGTCCGGAATGTGGTGATAAATTGATTGGGCGTGCAGATAAGAAATTCTGTAGTGACGCCTGTCGCAATGCGCACAATAATTCACTGAACAAAGACAACAAAAATTTGATGCGCAACGTGAACAACCGTTTGCGAAAAAACTATCGCATTTTAGAAGCGTTGAACTCCAAAGACAAGACCAAGGTGAAGAAAGACACCCTGTTAAAACACGGCTTCAATTTCAAATTTTTCACCAGCCAATATGTGACCAAGACAGGAAGTACCTATAATTACGTCTATGACCAAGGCTATTTGGAACTCGACAACCCAGAGTGGTACCTCTTGGTGAAAACCGAACAACTGCTGTAGTGTTTATTTCCAGTTGTTCCCTTTCAATTCAATGGCTGCTTTGAGCACATCCTTCTGACTAATTAACCCTACCAGTTTACCATCCTGCACGATCGGAAATCTTCTTCGCCTCGCAGTAAGAAATTTATCGGCTGCGTCAAACACATTCATGTTGCCATCAATGGTTTCCACATCTTTAGCCATATGCTCTTCTACTTTTACGTCTTGCATGGGGTGATTGTGATATCTGCTACTGCTAATTTGCTTCATACAATCTCCCTCAGATATGATACCGACCAATTCATTCTTGTCATTTACCACCGGACCCCCAGATATTTTTTTCTTGATCAGGGTGTTCATCACTTCCAACACCGATTGTTCAGGCCGAAACACAGTGAGGTTGGTGCTCATATAATCGGATACTTTGATGTTTTCAGACGAACCTTTTGTGGGTTTAACCCGTTTTCCTATGTAGCTTTTAATTCCCAAATCTTCAAATATTTATAGGTAAGATACGGAAAAAATCAATTGGTTATCAGAAGAAATTGAAGGCAGAATATAGTTCTATGAAAAGTTGTATTTTTAGTTTCACAAACCAACCCTCATGAAATTTCTCTCCGGCCTTCTCTCGTTTATCTTGGTAGTGTTTATAATATGGTACAGCTTTCACAGCCTGATGCCTGCTTCCGGCGCTGATGTAGATGCACCGACAACTGAGTTTTCTGCGGAACGCGCGTTAATTCCGCTACAAGAAATCGCAAAGGCACCTCATTATCATGGTAGTGAAGAACACAAGCGGGTTCGTGACTATTTGGTGCGTCAACTGCAAGTTTTAGGACTAGAAACTGAAATTCAAGAAGGCTTTGTGTTAGACGAAAGCTCAGGCGGCCTAGATCGACCAAAGAATATCATTGGGGTATGGAAAGGCAGTGGTTCGGGAAAATCTTTGGTTTTACTGTCTCATTATGACAGTGCCAAGGTACCCAGCCTTGGCGCGAGTGATGCTGGAAGTGGTATCGTAACCATTTTGGAATCGCTTCGTGCGTACAAAGCAGCTGGAAAGCAACCTAAAAATGACATTGTAGTGTTGTTTACCGATGCAGAAGAAATTGGTCTCGATGGCGCGCGACTTTTTGTAAATGAGCACCCTCTTGCAAAAAATGCAGGCTTGGTGCTCAATTTTGAAGCACGGGGAAGTGGCGGCCCTAGCAATATGATTTTAGAGACCAATGGCGGGAACGCCAATTTGGTAAAAGCTTTTCTAGATGCCAATACTGAATTTCCGGTGGCATCATCACTGATGTACAGTGTGTATAAATTGCTTCCGAATGACACCGATTCTACCGTGTTCCGCGAAGATGGCGATATTGATAGTTACTTTTTTGCATTCATAGACGATCATTTTGACTACCATACGGCCAATGATACCATCGAGAATTTAGACATCAATACCTTGCAACACCAAGGAAGCCACCTACTC
>JAWWCH010000133.1:0-5687 GCA_033720575.1 Marinirhabdus sp. | reverse complement strand
CTGAAGGCTTTCGGGATGTATCGAGAAGTGAATTGTATGAAACAGGGACACCCAACGGTGTCCCTTTTTTATTTACGATGGAATTTCCTTGGAAAGACATATATTTAAATCTGAAACTTTTTAAAACATCTCTTTTGAAGTATTTACTTGCCATATTCATTCTCACTTGCTGTATGTCAAGTTGTGAAAACACCCAAACTGAAGTAACAAATCAATCTACAGCCGAACCGATTCGAGAAATTGAACAGTTTGAAGCTCCAAAATTTACCCTTGCGGAAGGCAACAAGTTAATTGAACTTCCCTTGCACTGCGTGACCACAGAATACCCAAACAAGCTGGGGCAGACCATTGGTAAAGACTCCGATTTACAACCGCCACGTACCCTGCACCCTACCTTTTATGGCTGTTTTGATTGGCATAGTGCGGTTCACGGATATTGGTCTATGGTTACCTTGCTGAAAGAATTTCCAGAATTGGAAAAAGCCGACGAGGTTAGTGAAATTTTAAAGAACAATCTTACACAGCAGAATATCGAACAAGAAGTGGCGTATTTCGAAAGGAAATTAAACACCTCTTACGAACGCACCTATGGTTGGGCTTGGTTGCTCAAACTTTCGGAAGCCTTACACACCTGGAACGACCCATTGGCGCGAGAGCTGGAAGCAAATCTTCAACCGTTGAGTGATCTAATGGTGGAACGCTACATTGAATTTCTACCCAAATTAGTATACCCCATTCGCGTGGGAGAGCATACCAATACGGCCTTCGGACTCACATTCGCGTACGATTATGCCGAATCGGTAGGTAATGAAGAATTGAAGTCGGCCATCGCGCAACGTGCCAAAGATTTTTATCTCAACGATAGCGGGTGTCCGCTACAATGGGAACCCAGTGGCTACGACTTCCTTTCACCATGTTTTGAGGAAATTGATATCATGAGGCGGGTTTTAAATGAAACTGATTTCAAAGCATGGTTGTCCGATTTTCTTCCGAGCCTAAATTCAGACACCTTTCAACTGCAACCTGGAGAAGTGAGTGACCGCACCGACGGAAAACTCGTGCACCTTGACGGACTCAACTTTAGTCGAGCTTGGGTATTGTATGGACTCGCATCCCAATATCCAGAATATGAATATTTAGAAAATATTGGAAACCAGCACTTGGCATATTCCTACCCAAATTTAGTGGGAGATAGCTACGAAGGAGGGCACTGGTTAGGAAGTTTTGCTATTTATGCCTTATTGCAATTTCAAAATCAGGAACCTTGAAAAATCCATTTCGAAATATAGGTCCGGGTACCTTGGTCGCCGCTGCATTTATTGGCCCAGGAACGGTCACCATATGTACGTTGGCCGGGGTTCAATTCGGATTTGAATTATTATGGGCTATGGGATTGTCTATTATCGCTACGCTCATACTTCAGGAAATGGCTGCGCGCTTGGGTTTGGTGCATGGAAAAGGTCTGGCCGCAACGGTAAAAGCTGAATTGTCTAACCCTATTGTTCGCTCAGCAGCCATCATTCTCATCTTATCTGCTATTCTAATCGGAAATGCAGCCTACGAGGCCGGAAATATCAGCGGCGGAGTCTTGGGGCTAGAAGCACTGATTTCTGATGCTGAGGTAGGCATCGGAGGCTATAGATTCAACTATTTGAGCCTATGTATAGGGGTTGTCGCTTTTGCCTTACTTTTTATCGGGAAATATAAGGTGATTGAGAAAGCATTGGTGAGTTTGGTAATCATTATGAGTGTTTCCTTTCTCATCGCAGCTGTGATGACGCGACCAGACTGGTTTCAAGTTTTACAGAGCGTATTTATTCCAACGGTCCCCTCAGAAAGCATTCTGATGGTCATAGCTTTAGTGGGCACGACGGTAGTTCCCTACAACCTTTTCCTTCATGCGTCATTGGTGCATGAAAAATGGAAGGATGCCTCTAGTCTTCCAGCAGCGAGAAAAGACCTCTATGTTTCAATTGTTTTGGGTGGATTCGTATCTATGGCCATCATCATCTGTGGGGCGGCCATTCAACAGACCAATGTAAATAATGCTGCCGATTTGGCTGTAGGCTTGGAACCGCTATATGGAAGTCTCGCTAAATATGTGTTGGCTATCGGGCTCTTTGCGGCGGGAATTACAAGCGCGATTACCGCTCCATTAGCAGCTGCCTATGTGGCAAAAGACTGTTTTGGATGGGATGGCGGTTTAACTTCGAAACCTTTTCGAATGGTTTGGATGATTATTTTGCTGTTAGGAGTGGTATTTTCTTCCGTTGGATTCACATCCATAGAAATCATCAAATTTGCCCAAGTGGCCAACGGATTGCTATTGCCCATAATCGCTGGATTTTTACTGTGGGTGGTAAATCGGAAATCAGTACTCGGGGCATATCGAAATACAACACTTCAAACGGGAATTGGAGTTATTATTGTTATTTCTACCTTAATTTTAGGTGCGCGAAGTCTGTTTAAAGTTTTTGGGTAACAAAGGTAATAACTTGCAATATGGAGCAACGCAAACACATCATAGACATTAATGCCGATGTTGGGGAAGGAATAGGTAGCGATGCCGATATCATGCCTTATATCACATCCTGCAGTGTCGCCGCCGGTGGGCATGCTGGGGATGCTGTAACCATGCGTAAAACGATACAACTCGCCAAAAAACATGGCGTTCATGTGGGTCCGCATCCTTCTTTTCCCGATCGGGATAATTTCGGCAGGAAGCTGGTTACCATGACCAAATCCGAATTGTTCGAAAGTGTGTTCCAACAATTGCTTCGGTTTTATGCCATTGCCGAGGAAGAAAACGTGAGCATACATCATATCAAATTACATGGAGCGCTCTACAATTATGCGGCTAAAGATGCACCTACAGCTGATGCGGTGGTAGAGGCGATCATTGCTTCAGAAATACGCCCGTTATTTTACGTTCCTTATAACTCTGTGTTGCATCGAAAAGCAGAAAATTTAATCCCCGTGGCTTTTGAAGGGTTCATAGATCGAAAATATACCGATGACGGTTCCTTGGTATCGCGAAATCAAGAAAATGCGCTCATAGAGGAGGCTTCAGAGGCATGGGAGCAATTTAAATCTATGGTTATTTCCCAATCGGTGAAATCTATTTCTGGAAATGAGGTGCGCATCGTGGCCAATACGTTCTGTATCCATGGCGATCATACAAAAGCAGTGGAATTTCTTCAGTATATTCATTCCCAACTGCCGAAGCATCAAATTAGTTTGGTACAATGAGAGCGCCTGCAATACATCGCGTCACACCTCGCTGCTTATTGTTGAAATGGAAGTCTGCCCATCTTACCGAGGTGAGCGAAGACATACGAACGTATTCGGATTGGCTCAGAGCAAATTTTTCAAGCGAATTGCTTGAAGTAACGCCTGCATATACAGAATTGGCTATTTATTTAAATGCTGAAAGTCATGCTGAACCCATTCAAAAAGCATTGGAGACATTTAGCCTAGATGCACCTCAAAACAATTCCAACAAAATAGTATCGAGAAAGATAACCATCCCAGTCTGTTACGAAGGAGAATTTGCCAGCGACATCGAACGGGTAGCCAAATTCAACCAACTATCGATTCAGCAAGTAATAAAATTACATTCCGAAGCTACCTATACTGTTGCTTTCATCGGATTTTTACCGGGGTTTCCATACGTTACAGGTCTCCCGGATGCATTGCATACGCCACGCCTTTCATCACCCAGACCTCGAATTACGGCAGGCAGTGTGGGCATTGGAGGTAATCAAACCGGAGTGTATCCGCAGGATTCTCCAGGAGGGTGGAATATCATAGGTCGTACGCCCATTCCACTATTTAATCCGTTGGCCACTTCTCCCGCGTTGCTGCAGGCAGGGGACACCCTTTGTTTTCAGCCTATCGACAGATCAAAATTTGACGACCTAACGGTAAGTGTAAGGAAAGGTACTTTTGACTCAAAAATTGATGTCCATGATTGAAGTGATACACGCAGGATTGTATACGTCTATCCAAGATGTGGGGCGCTATGGGTATCGAAATCTCGGTGTTCCACTTAGTGGTGTGATGGATCGTCAATCCGCAGAATACGCAAACGAAATATTAGGAAATGATAAAAATAAAGCACTGATAGAGTTTACGTTACAGGGCCCTACATTGAAATTTACTTTAAGTACAGAAATCTGCTGTACGGGCGCTACGTTTCAGCTCCTTTTGAATAAATCGGCAGTGCCAATGAATAAAGCCATAACGGTTAAACCTGGGGACGTGCTTTCCATTGCAACTACTAAAGAGGGCATGCGAGGCTATCTTGCGGTTCGCGGTGGAATTCAGACGAAACAGATCATGGGCAGTAGAAGTTTCTATCAAGGAATTACCACCGACCACATCCTAAAAAAGGGCATGAAAATACCGCTACATTCTCATGTAGAGAATAGGGCAGCGGCAACCTATGCGACACCACCAAAACCATTTACCACCAATGCTGTTGAAGTATATGTTGGGCCCGAATTTCATAGGCTTACAACCAACGTGCAACAAGCACTTCTCGCTAAAAGTTTCAAAATTAGTCCGCAGAGCAACCGAATGGCGTATGTTCTTGAAAGTACAGCGTCTTTAGCTGCCGCTGAAATTGTAACAGGGCCTGTCCAGACGGGCACTGTTCAGCTTACACCATCAGGAACGCTAGTAGTATTAATGCGGGACGCACAAACCACGGGCGGCTATAGTCGTGTCTTACAACTGACTGAAAGGGCCATAAGCCAACTTTCGCAAAAGCGAGGAGGAGAGATGGTGCGATTTGAGCTGCTAGAACTTTAAAATATCGCAGCCCTTATCTGCTGTATTTTTCGAATGCCTTTTTAAGCTTGCCGTCATAATTGTTCTTTGCTTGCTGTGGTCCGTTATACCCCAGAGCAAATTTGGTCCAATTCTGTTGCTGCATATGCCGAATGAGATTATTGGCTCTACAAAATTCGCCAAAAGCGTCTAAATGGGCGCTTTCGTGTGTATACATATCGGCCACAAAACTATCCACATTGGGATATCCCAGTATACTGAAATGAAACCCCATAATCTGAAATGCGCCGTAACTGGCTGAAGCATACGCGGCATCGTGTACCGCATCGATATCGCTCATGCCAGCGGCCTTTTCTATGCGGTCGTATTCTTGTTCTCCGCCCTCATAATATTTCTTTGTCCATGATTTGTATAACACATTTTTTGTGTACTCATTCTGAAGAGGTTCTGGGTCTATTCCTCGCTTTTTCAATTGGCGCCAGAATACGTGTCCTTCGAATAGAATGCGAGGCCTACCGTCTAACAGAAAGCCTTTTCCGCTGCTTTCTACTTCATTGACAGCTTTGACTGCTGCCAAAGGGACCTCAAATTTTTCTGAAAAATCAATCAAGTTTTGCTCAGAGAGGAACTTTTTATTGAATTTGGTCAAATTCTCTTTTTTGGCAATGAGTTTAGACCAGGTTTTAAGTCCGACAATTCCATCGATCACCAATGCATTTTTCTTTTGAAAGTCTAGCACCGCATCGTGGGTGTCTTTTCCAAAATACGTACTGATATGCACATCATATCCTAATTGTACCAAGAGTTCTTCTAGCATGTATACGTCTGGGCCGTTGGAGCGATAGCGAAGTGTTTTCATAAGGTGTCTTTTTTGGTGACAGTGTAGTTTTTAATTT
>JAWWCH010000132.1:0-5708 GCA_033720575.1 Marinirhabdus sp. | reverse complement strand
CTTAAAAATATAGAAGTTCGTGGTATCCCCTTCCATGGTAGAGCTCAGTGCAAATATCAACTCCTCAACCACTCCTTGTTTCACTTTCTCTACCAATGACCCAATGGTGAGCTCTCCGGGACCAATGCCATCCATAGGCGATATTTTACCTCCCAAGACATGATAATGACCTTTATACTGACTGGTATTTTCGATGGCCATTACATCTCTAATATCTTCAACCACACATACAATGGTACTGTTTCGATTTGGGTTGGCGCAAATTTCGCATAACTTGGTATCAGAAATATTGTGGCAATTGGCACAAAATTGAATTTCAGTTCGCATCTTTTGAAGACTCTCTGCCAACAAAACCGTCTGATTTTCTGGGCGTTTCAATAAATGGAGCACCAAACGCAATGCGGTTCGCTTGCCAATACCTGGCAATTGCGACATCTCATTTACCGCGTTTTCCAATAATTTAGATGAAAAATCCATGGGCCGTGAAGATAAAAAAAATGCTTTAGAATTGGCGTACCAACCCTAAAGCATTTCATACAGTATATTCGCTTATTCTACGATGATTTTTTTCGTGGCTGTACCATGTTCAGTACCGATACGAACAAAGTATATTCCCGCTTCCAATCTAGAAATGTCAATAGATTGGGACCCTTGAATGGAATGGTCATTTTCAAAAATCACCAACTTACCTAAAGTGTCGTATAAGCGTACATCTGCCGTTTGAACTGAAGGAACTCTTACATACAATTCGTCTTTGGCAGGGTTGGGATATACCGAAACGGTATCTGAAAAACGTTGGTCACCCGCGCTTAAAATAGTAGATCCCTCAGCTGTTGGCGAAACCCACAACCCGCGGCCATAGGTGCCCGCATAAATGGTGTTGTTCGTTGTGTGGATTTCCAATTCATTGATGATCACATTTGGAATATTGTTTGAAAAAGGTTGCCACTCATCAAGACCTGCATCAATATAATAAATGCCGTAATCCATCCCTACGTAAAGGCCATCTGCCCCATTGTCATGCCAAACCACAGCCAACGAACTAAAATCTGGCAAGTTGAAGCGGTAGTTCATCCAGGTTTCACCCCCATCTTCTGAAACATAAACTTTCGCGCCGCTCGTTGTAGCTACGGCAATCTTGTAGGGATTTGATGGATGCACTGCAATAGAGTTGATGCTTCCTCCCGGACCAGTTGCGGTTACCCAATTTGTATCGCCTCCATCTTCGGTTCTGTACAGTTGACCTCCTCTAGCGGCATACATTATTGCATTATCGCTTTCGGCAATCTTAAGGTGATTGAGATTATTTCCAAAATTCTGTGAGATGGCACTCCAAGAATTTCCTTTATTGGTGGAACGATATACTCGATCAAAGCCTGAATAAATTACATTGGTCTCTATTGGATCCTGTTCAAACGGGGTTACCCAATTTCCGGAGGAAGGGTTGCTCAAACCTTCTAAAGAGTTGGCTGCGTCATCGGTTCGGTACATTCCGCCAAACTGGATCATACCATACATCACATCAGGATCGTCTTTATCAATAAAGCCTTCCATACCGTCTGCTCCAATCCAATCTATCCAAAGATCTTGGTCGGTATCGTAAAAAGAACTGCCGTTGTCTTGGCTTCCTCCTGTAATTCTAACATTTGGCGTTTGGGTAATTCCAATTTTGTACCATTGTCGTATTCCGATACCTTCTGTAATGTCTTCGTAATAATCTGCGTTTACGTTAGCCGTATCTTCTGCTTTGTAGATCCCCCCATCAGAACCAACAAACAAGGTTGTTCCTTGAAACAAAAGAATATCTACATCAGCATGGTGATATCCAATGTTCGCGTTGGCCGCCGCCCCAGGAATCCAATCTGCGGTACAGTTGAATGTAATTCCACCATCTGTGGAACGCCACGTAAGTATTCCTGCTATGTGAACTTCGTCTGCGTCTTCAGGGTTTACCGCTATATCCATATCTCTCGGTGCCTGACCACCAGAATTGAACCCTGCAGTGTCGTATCCAAAATAGTTTCTTCCCGTGTGATTTCGTTCCGCAAAGGTAGTTCCACCATCTGTTGAAACATAAAACTTGTTAAACGAGCCTCCGGCTGATTCAATCACATAGACGCGACTATTATCATCTGCCGAAACGCCAATCATCTTAGGACCTGTGCCTAGACCCGTAATAGTGTTAAAAGTTGCCCCGCCATCATTAGAGACATGGAAACCCGTTCCGGATGCATATACAATATCCGTATTGTCTGGATTGAACTCTACATCATACGCCGCAACGTCTATATTCGTATTGTTCCAAGTTGCGCCCCCATCGGTAGATCGAAAAACCCCAGCATTTTCTGAACAGGCAAAGATGATATCGGTATTATCGGGGTTGATCAGAATCTTATTTATTAGCGAATTACTCATATCAGCAATCTGATTCCAGGTTGCACCAGCATCTAGCGATTTGAAAACCAACCCGCTATTCGACCCGAAATAATAGGTGTCACTGCTGTTCGGGTCAATCGCAACAGCGTACACTCTAAGATTGGTGAAGGTATCTCCCAGTGGTGTCCAAGTTTGTCCACCATCCAAGGTTTTCCAAACTCCACCGGTATTCGCTCCTATAATAATATGATCAGGGTTGGTATCATCTATGGCAATTCCGGTGACACGCCCTACTCCTGGATTCCAACTTGTTGTTCCATTTTTGTACAGCGGTCCTAGTTCCGTCCAATTATCATTCATAGCTATACGAGAATCGGCCGTCTCATTCAGATATTGGTTGTAACGTTGCAGTTCATTCAAATTTTCCGTAATGGTAGGCAGGTATCCTGAATCGTCCTTCAAGCGGTTTGCCATGTATTCCCAACGTTTAAATTGAACATATCCCGATCCTCTTCCGAGGTCCTTTCCTTCAAAATAAGCTTCAGCCTCTTGCACAATTTCTGCCACCGAATAGGTGCCAGCATCGATCATTTTTAAATACTCCTGGGCATGACCAAAATGGAAAAAAATGGCAAAAAAGGTAAACACGTAGATTTTCATTTTCATAGCAATAGTTCTTAAAGATTTAAAAAACAGCACATAGCCCGTAAAAGTATTAAAAAATAAAACGTCTATGATAGCAAACTTTGTATTTTTACAACCACTGTTAAGTCGAAAATTCTATGCAACCATTACACATTCTACTCTTGATTGGAGGGTACTTCGGGCTCCTTCTATTGATTTCATTTTTGACAAACAGAGGCGGCAGCAACGATGATTTTTTCAAAGCCGGAAAAGAATCACCCTGGTATCTCGTGGCTTTCGGAATGATTGGTGCCTCACTGAGCGGGGTAACCTTTATTTCAGTTCCCGGCGCTGTAGAAGCAACTAGTTTCAGTTATTTTCAGGTGGTACTGGGGTATACGGTGGGTTACGCTGTGATCAGCTTGGTGCTGTTACCACTGTATTACAGACTCAATCTCACGTCCATTTATAGCTATCTGGATGGACGATTTGGAAACGCTTCCTATAAAACAGGAGCATCTTTCTTTCTTCTTTCTCGAGTAGTAGGCGCTAGTTTTCGTCTGTATTTAGTGGCCATTGTGCTGCAAGATTTGGTATTTGATAAGATGCCTTTCTTCGGTCAAGAGGGGGTTCCCTTTTGGGTGACCGTTACCATCACCATTCTTTTGATTTGGCTGTACACGTTTAAGAGTGGTATTAAGACGATTGTTTGGACAGACACGCTTCAAACCCTGTTTATGCTGATTGCATTGGGTGTTGGTATTTACTATGTGGCAGACGGACTCGGAATTGGCGGAAATATTATTGCGACCCTTTCGGAAAGCGATATGTCTCAAATATTCTTTTTTGACGATTATAAAAGCGGTCAGTATTTCTTTAAACAATTTATTAGTGGTGCATTTATAGCGATTGTGATGACGGGCCTTGACCAAGATATGATGCAGAAAAATTTGACCTGTCGTAATTTGGAAGATGCACAAAAAAATATGTTTTGGTTTACCTTGGTACTTACTGTTGTAAATATGATCTTCTTATGTCTTGGGTTATTGCTCACGCTATACGCGCAAGAATTTGGAATTGAGGCTGAAAAAGACAAGCTTTTTTCTACCATCGCGGTAGATTCAGGGCTAGGCATTGGATTGGCTGTGGTGTTTTTGTTAGGACTCATTGCAGCAGCATACAGCAGCGCAGACAGCGCTTTAACCTCACTCACCACCTCTTTCAGTATCGATATACTAGACATTGAGAAGAAATATTCGAAAGCCGATCAGCTAAAAATCAGAAAGCGGGTACATATCGGTATGTCCTTGCTCCTCATACTGGTCATCGTATTCTTCAATTATGTCATCGGGGATACTTCGGTGATCGTCAAATTGTTCACCTTTGCAGGATATACCTACGGCCCACTACTCGGTTTGTATGCTTTCGGATTGTTCAGCAAATGGCAAGTTAAAGACAAGTTTGTTCCGGTTATTGCCATACTCGCACCGATTTTAGGCTACGTTATTAGCTATTTCAGCGGACTGTATTTTTCGTTTGAATTTGGGTTTTTTATCCTGATATTGAACGGATTGCTAACCTATATCGGACTAATACTGATTCGAAGCGAGAAGCACTAAGGTACAGGCCACATCCACATCTATCCCAGCATTGCGCAAGAGCGTATAAAATTCAGGGTTTTCGGTTCCTGGATTGAAAATGACGCGATTGGGCTCAAGACCAATCACATATTCATAATATTCTTTTTGCCGAGCGGGATTCAGATAAAGCGTAACGGTATCTATGCTTTTGAAAGGTTCTTTTTCCGTAGAAATCGAAACCCCCGCAACCTCACCTTGTCTAAGTCCGATGGCCTGGACAGGATGGCCATAACCCACCAAACGGTGTATGGCGATATTTGAGTATCTATTGGGTTTCAAACTGGCTCCTATGACTAGTGTCTTCTTCATATTTTCAAATTTCGGTACAATTCAATTGCGAAAATGACTTTGCACTATAAATCTATGTTAAAAATGAAGGATGCTGTAACAATATGAAAACTGCTCCGTCTATATAATAGAAATATTTCAAGTTTTTGTTGTGAAAATTTTTACGTTGATGGTTAGTGTTAATAATAGCAGCAAAAACGAAATCCCGAGGTTCTAGACTTCGGGATTTTTTTTTGGATTTGATGTAACAAAATTTCAACAGAGACGTCTTACTTATAATCAACTACTATTTTGTAGCGCATTACGCTTGATTTCTATGCAATACAAAGTAGTATCCATAACATTCATCAACATCCTAATCAATCAAAAAATGAAACAGTTCATGTTATTCATCCTGCTGTGCATATGTACAGCGCCCATTTCGCTTTATGCGAACAATGACCTTAAGGGGTCTATCAGTGGGTTTGTCATAGACAAAAACTTGCAGCAACCCCTTCCCTACGTCACCGTAGCGATACAGCAGCCCAATGGCACCTTGTTAACCGGAGGTGTTACCGACGATAACGGAGCCTTTAAAATTTCTGAAATCCCAGCAGGCACCTATACTGTGGCCATTCAATTTATTGGCTATAAAACGCAATCTGTTCCCATTACCATTGGCGCAGAAAATAAGAACATAGACTTGGGAACCGTTCTATTAGAAGAAGACGTGGCTTCTTTAGACGAAGTAACGGTAACAGCAGAGCGCACCACCATTCAACAGAAGTTAGACCGAAAGGT
>JAWWCH010000131.1:0-5712 GCA_033720575.1 Marinirhabdus sp. | reverse complement strand
CTTTGCCCTTCAGTTTTACCTTGGTGTCGTTTTGGGTACCTGGCTTTACGTTCAACTTTACCTTTCCATTAAAGGTATCCACAGTGATCTCACCTCCCAGAACTGCAGTGTAAAGGTCTAAATGTACAGTCGAAAACAAGTCGCTTTTCACTCTTTTAAAAGCGGTATTGTTTTCAATGTTGAAGGTAATATACAGGTCTCCCTTCGGACCCCCACCAGCACCTTCGCCACCGTGATTCTTTATTCGGATGGTTTGTTGGTCTTCAATTCCTGCCGGAATGGTGAGCCGTATGTTTTTTCCGTTTACGGTGATGGTTTGCTTTTGGGTTTCATACACTTCGGTAAGTGGAAGGGTAAGGGTGGCATTGAAGTCTTGCCCTTTAAATTGGGCCGATTGGCCGCGTCTTCTGCCTCCAAACATCGATTCAAAAAAGTCTGAATATCCAGAAGCATCGCCTCCGAAGCCTTCAAAGCCGCCGAAATCGCGTTGTTGGGATTGTTGGTATTGTTGCTGCTGCCGCGCTTTTTCGATATCATCAGCATGTTTCCAATCCTTTCCGTATTGGTCGTATTTCTTTCTGTTCTCAGCGTTACTCAGTACTTCATTGGCTTCGCTTATTTCTTGAAACTTACGTTGCGCATCTGGATTGTTCGGGTTCACATCGGGATGATACTTCCTTGCAAGTTTTCGGTATGCTTTCTTAATCTCTTTTTCTGTGGCGTTTTTTTCTACTCCGAGTATTTTGTAATAGTCTATAAAAGCCATTTTGTCGATTTTATAGGGTTGCTAACATTTTATTTTCTAAATATCCTCCGTATGTTTTTCGATAGGCAATTTTTCGTTCCAAAGCAATTATCACCTCAGCCGCAAAATCCCGTTCATAGGCACGGCCCATCATATTGAGTCCGCCAGGTGAAAATACGTTTATTTCCATTAATTTATCGCCAACAATGTCGATTCCCACCAAGAACATTCCGTCTTGTACCAATTTAGGTCGAACGATTTCTGCCAACTCGAGCATTTGATCGGTTATTTTCACTTTATCGGGTTTTCCGCCCGCGTGGATGTTGCTTCTAATATCTCCTTCCGCATTCACGCGTTGAATCACGGCATATTCTCCGTCTACCTGCAAGGGTTCGCCGTTCATCAGGATGAGCCGCGTATCACCTTTTGTGGCGGCCGGTAAATATTCTTGGGCAATGACGTAGCCATCTCTGCAAATGGCCTCAATGGTTTGGCTGAGGTTGTGTTCATTCTTTTTATCAAGCATGAACACGTTAGTGCCTCCTGAACCTTTTAGTGGTTTGAGAATCATCTTTTGTTTTTGCTTTTTGAAAAACTCTCGAATTTCTTTTTCGTCACGGGTGACAATCGTCTCGGGCCGCAAGATTTCGGGAAAGTGTTGAAAATACATTTTATTCACTGCACTAGCAAGACTATTGGGATGGTTTACCACCAAAACCCCATTCCGCACTGCGATTTCTCCAAAAATAAAGGCCGCATTTTGGGCCCATTCCCGTTCTCCGATTTCATCGCTGGGGTCATTCCGAAGAAAAAGGACATCAAGGTCTTCAGAAGTAATTGGGGTGAGCTCTTGCTCCTGTACTGCTTTGAAGTAGGTCTGCTGACTTTTAAATTTCCGATCTGTAATGGTCTTGCAATGCGCGGTAAGGTTACCGTCGCTTGCCTAACCCAATTCGCCTACACCAATATAGGAAACATTATGACCGCGCTTATACGCGGCATACCCCATGGTTGGAGTGGTATATTTGTCTTGCTCGGTGGCATGGCTGTTAATAACAAAGGCTATGTTCATAGGTTCTAAGTATTGATTAGTTGGGTTAAGGAGATGCCACCTCGTATGGTCTCCAATCGTTCTTGTACTTCCTCCCGCTCTAAAAAACGCGGTACTATAGGTTTTCTGAGCACGTCACGGTGCATGAGTTCTTCAATGAGCGCAATGTGGTTCATATTAAATTTTCCAGCATATAATATTTCAATTGGCCCGCCCTCTTCGAGATAGCGCATCACGTCCATCAAACCCGCCAGATATACGGCATCTTTTGTGAGTCCGCCCCCTCGATAAATTCGCATCGTAATATAGTAAGCGGTTCGATCCGCAAAATGATGTCCGTCCTTTAAGAGCTTGAATGTTTCAATAAAGGAAGCTCCCATGACCATGCTGTGTGCCGCCAATACACGTCCGGCGAGCAACCGCAAGCGGTTTACTGTGAGTCCGCCCACCAAATATTCGGCAAGTACCGCTAACCCTTCTTGCAACTGATCGTAACCAGCAAAACCAGAATACATCTGTTTTAGGGGTTGGTTCTTTCCGTTACAATAGGTAAGAATATGCGTGGCTACTTCATGTTGTGTAAGCGCATCACAGCGTTGGGCATCCATTGAAATTTCGGTACTGATCAATAACGAAGTTTCTGATACCATAATTCCGGCAACGTCATCCCGAATTTGAAGAGACAGGTCGAGTTGCGGAAATTGTTGTTGGTAAAAATCGATTTCTTTCTGCGCGTATGCAGCAAAATCGTCACAGTACATTTTTTTCACCTCTTTTGGACCTTCAGGAGCAGGGAAATGTTTTAAAATGTTTTGAGCGCCTTGCAGCACGTCTTCTTCGATAGCACCATATAAGCTCTCACCGATATATCGAAAGCTATTGGTGCCGCGTTCTTCGAGCATGGTGAGTTGCTTTTCAATTTCCAAACGTTTGTCGCGCAAGATGTAGGCGAGGGTAGGGTCGTCTACCTTCTCTAGAGGAATATCATATAATTTGCGTTTTTCCTGTTCAGGATCTAAGGCGACCAAGCGATAGTTGAATGATGGGGTTACCGTATACTTACTTTTTTTGAACTTCACCCATTCCTGACTACTATTTACAGGTGTGGTTCGCAATAGGAAAGACATGCCCTCGCTTATTTCAGCTAGCGCAGCATCAGCTTCCATCGTAAAACGATCTAAATTGGTCTTTCCTAGCATGAGATAGTGGTCAAACGGATTTGAAGTCTGTACTCTGATAAATTCATACACGGCTCGTTTGATGACCTCTGAAAGTTGGGAGGCAAATTTTCGATAGAAAATCGAAAACATTTGGTTTTCCTCAGGGCGTTGATAAATGGTAGGTACGGCCAATCCAATAATGAGCGCTCCAGAAGTTTTTGATTCGTCAATTTCCAAGAGGGGATTCAGTCCCTTTGGGTGTCGCATGTGTGAGTCAGAAACTTCAGCTGAGATTTCTGGGTAGATGAGACGCATACTTTCGATCCCTTCTTTCAGTCCTTTTACAGTGGCAGGCGCTTTGTTTGCAGGACACGAAATTTCGAATTGGGCACCGTGGTCGTCTCGAATAGGCCACATTTCAATGATGAGAAAAGAATTCAATTTTTTTGAAACACTACTTGCAATACATTCAATTAAGTCGGAAACATCTATAGATTCATCAATAATTAGGTAGGAAGCTTGTGTCTTTAGCAAACCTGAGAAATGCAAGTCTGCTTTCTTGTAGCGATACACACAGATATATGGCAATACTTTATCCATAAAAAGCATGCCGCCCTCCGGAAGTTGCCTATGTATTGGGACTTCTTTTTCGATGTCACCGCAGAGTACTTCAATAAATTCTCGTGCTATCATATGTATTTAAAAGTACCAAAATTTCAAGCCGCAAACGCTGCTGTAAATGTAGATTAGGATATGTTTAACGAAGGCTGTTAATACTTTCGGAAGAAAGAATGGAAACACGATTGGATTTTTCTTCGAGATATTTCGGACACTTTAAAAAATCGATTATTTTTGCGGATGCAAAACAAGGTTCTTATTCTAGACTTCGGGTCACAGTACACACAACTCATCGCAAGACGTGTTAGAGAGTTGAATATTTATTGCGAGATTCATCCCTACCACAAAATTCCTTCAGATTTATCCAACTTCAAAGCCGTAATTCTATCTGGGAGTCCGCTCTCTGTGCGGAATGAGGATGCAGCACATCCAGATTTGTCGAGCATCAAAGGTAAACTCCCGTTGTTGGGCGTATGTTATGGCGCTCAGTATTTGGCACATTTCAATGGGGGGAACGTGGCACCTTCCAACATTCGCGAATACGGTAGAGCAAAACTATCGATGATTAAAACGGATGAAGCCCTTTTTGCTTCCATTCCTGAAGACACACAAGTTTGGATGAGCCATAGCGATACTATTGCTGAATTACCGGAAGGTGGCGTGCGATTGGCCAGTACGGCAGATGTCTTGAATGCCGCGTACCGAATAGCAGGCGAAGAAACCTATGCGATTCAATTCCACCCTGAAGTATACCACTCCACACACGGCAAGCAATTGCTTGAAAATTTTCTGGTGCATATGGCTGGCGTGTCCCAAACATGGACTCCAGCAGCCTTTGTAGACACTACTGTAGCCGAATTGAAAGCTAAAATAGGAAACGATAAAGTAGTATTGGGTTTAAGTGGTGGCGTAGATTCAACCGTGGCTGCCGTGTTGTTACACAAGGCGATAGGCAAGAATTTGTATTGCATTTTTGTGAATAATGGTTTGCTAAGGAAGAATGAATTTGATGATGTGTTGCACCAATATAAAGATATGGGCCTCAATGTGAAAGGTGTGGATGCGTCTCAACGTTTCTATGATGCTTTGGCAGGCGAAAGTGACCCAGAGGCCAAACGAAAAGCAATCGGTAATGCGTTTATTGAAGTGTTTGATGACGAGGCTACATCCATTACAGATGTAACCTACTTGGCGCAAGGTACCATTTATCCAGATGTGATTGAAAGTGTTTCTGTGAACGGACCATCGGTGACTATTAAAAGTCATCATAATGTGGGTGGACTCCCAGATTTTATGAAGTTGAAAGTGGTTGAACCCCTTCGTATGTTGTTCAAAGACGAGGTGCGACGGGTAGGAAAAGAAATGGGAATTGATGCAAAACTGCTTGGAAGGCACCCTTTCCCCGGTCCTGGTTTAGCCATTCGAATTCTAGGAGATATTACACCAGAAAAGGTTCGAATTTTACAAGAAGTGGATGCCATTTTCATCAACGGACTTCGCAAATGGGACCTGTACGACAAAGTATGGCAAGCGGGAGCAATACTCTTGCCTGTTCAGAGTGTAGGGGTAATGGGAGACGAGCGTACGTACGAAAAAGTGGTGGCCTTACGGGCTGTGGAAAGCACCGATGGCATGACGGCAGATTGGGTAAACTTACCGTACGAATTTCTACAAGAAGTGAGCAATCATATAATAAACCGTGTAAAAGGCGTTAATAGGGTAGTGTATGATATAAGTAGCAAGCCACCGGCCACGATTGAGTGGGAATAATACGGGGTGCAAATCGCAACTTTATTCATTTTTTAAGAAAAACGAACCTGCTTTATCCGTACTTTTAAGGAAAAAGTAAAAATCTTGATACAGACATTGAAATACCTACTATACATTGCAGTCGTAAGCTGTGTTCTCATTAGCTGCGACGTTCTGTCTACCCCAACACAGGCCAATTATCGTAGCCATACCGTTCAACAAGGAGAAACGGTTTATAGCATCGCAAAACAATACGGTACCACCCGTAAAGCCATCTACGATCTCAATCCGGATGCACGCACGGGAATTCAACCCAATACGGTCTTGGTTATCCCTTCCGAAGATGTGATCAATAGCACTACCGATTCAGATCAATTCAAAACGCATCG
>JAWWCH010000130.1:0-5713 GCA_033720575.1 Marinirhabdus sp. | reverse complement strand
TGACACGCCTTATTAAGAAATTGACGGACCTAGTAAATACTACGTCAAATGCGGTAGTTTTGGTGAGTACCACAACATTGCTCGTTTCTTTTTTTAATTGGGGTCTCGGACTCATATTTGGAGCAATAATGGCCCGTAAGGTTGCTGAAGCCGCTCAGAAAAGAGGATTTCAGATAAATTATCCGCTCGTTGGTGCGGCAGGTTATGTGGGTCTCATGGCATGGCATGGCGGTATCAGCGGTTCTGCGCCACTAAAAGTGGGGGAGTCGGGACATATAAAAAGTCTGATGGCCGGAGTAGGAGATGCTACATTTGCTGCGCAATTGCCCAATGCAATAGGTTTTGACGAAACCGTATTCAGCGCTTCTAATCTCAGTATTTTTGCCGTATTGTTATTGCTAGTGCCATTTTCCTTGTACTTACTTGGAAAAAAAATTACAACCCACTCCACAACGCTTCCTGCATTTAAGGAGCGTTCAATGCACGATGAAAGTCAAGACGATATTGGCAGGGTTGATCGTTCTAAAGTCATTGGTACAGCATTTGGTCTACTTGTCCTTATAGCGTTTGTGTATCAGTATCTCGATAAACTCAAACAACTGCTTATTACTCCCAATATGCTCAATTTCTTTATGCTGGGATTGGCCCTGGTGTTGCACAGAAATTTCTCAAATTTCCTAAAGGCACTACAGGAAGCTATAGCTGGAGCTTCAGGAATCTTAATTCAATTTCCACTATACTTTGGTATTATGGGAATTATGCGTGAAAGTGGTATGGTGGTTCAGATTTCAGACTTTTTCGTTTCCATCGCCACACAGACCACATTGCCTATTTTCACCTTTTTTAGTGCAGGTTTAGTGAATGTTTTTGTGCCTAGTGGCGGTGGTCAATGGGCCATTCAAGGTCCTATAGTGATAGAATCTGCTTTAAAATTAGGTGTTCCGTTGCCAAAAGCTATCATGGCTCTTGCTTATGGCGATCAGATCACGAATATGCTACAGCCGTTTTGGGCGCTTCCGCTGCTTGGAATTACGAAACTGAAAGCCAAACAAATCCTGCCGTATACCCTGTTGATGATGCTGTTGGGAATGGCTATTTTTTTAATTGGACTCTTACTTTTTTAATGCAAAATCCATGAATATTCTTACTCCTGCTTTGATCTTTCCACCTCTCGAAAGCGCGAGTGAAGATGGGTTGTTGGCTGTTGGTGGAGACCTTTCTGCAGAACGGTTGCTTTTGGCGTATCGTTCCGGAATTTTTCCGTGGTATGAAGAGGGTCAGCCCATTCTGTGGTGGAGTCCGGATCCGAGGATGGTTTTGTGCATGGAAGATTTCAAATTATCCAAATCGCTTCAAAAAACGATTCGTAAAGAAAAATTCAGGGTTACGCTAAATCAAAATTTTTCAGACGTTATCAAAAATTGTGCTCAGGTAAAGCGGATCGGTCAACACGGTACCTGGATAACCGATGCGATGATCAGCGCCTACTGTAAATTGCATGAATTGGGTCACGCCCAATCTTTCGAGGTGTGGCAAGATTCCCAATTGGTTGGCGGTGGGTACGGGGTTCACCTAAAAGCAAATCGGGTGTTTTGCGGAGAAAGCATGTTTACAAAAAGAAGCGACGCATCAAAAGTTGGCTTTGCACATTTGGTAAGCAAACTTTCAGAGGCAGGCTACAAAGGCGTCGACTGTCAGGTGTATACGAAGCATTTAGCACAATTTGGGGCGAAAGAAATGCCTCGAAATCAATTCCTAAAATGGTTAAAACCTTGACCAATAGAGTTTTAATAAAGAGATTAAATCCGTATCTTCGCATACCTTATTTAAGAACCAATATGAATCGAATTTTTCCGCTTTTATTAGTTTTAGCACTTTTTTCGAACGTGCAGTTGCATGCTCAAGAGATGTTGCCTAAAAATCTCACAGAGAAAGAAAAACTTGAATTGCCTAACTTTAAGTTCGGCAATGATTCCCGAACACCTCCACCTACAGGCCCGGTACGAACTATGGCCGAATGGGAAGAAGTAGAATATTTGCTGGTGACCTGGCAACCGGGGTATCCAAATATTCTGAGACAAATTGTTGAAGCCGGCGTACAAGAATGTAAAGTGATTATCACTACCCAGAACGAGGCAACGGTGGCCAATTACCTAACTACAAATGGGGTAGATCTTACCAATGTCACCTTTATGGATGAAGATTGGAATAGTATTTGGATTCGTGATTATGCGGGAAACACGGTGTATAGTGACGATGTTGGAGAGCGAGCGTTGGTAGATTGGATTTACAATCGACCTAGACCTGCAGATGATGTGATGCCGTCAGCTCACGCTACTACAACGGGACTTCCGATTTATATTACAGACTCAGGGACCAACGATCTTGTGAATACAGGAGGGAACTTTATGAGTGACGGACTAGGAAATGCGTTTGCTTCTGAATTGATATTAGAAGAGAACGAGCCAGGAAATCCTTATGGAGTTACTCCGAAGTCTGAAGCCGAGATTGACCAAATCATGAACGACTATATGGGAATTCAGAGATATATCAAAATGGAAACCCTTCCGTACGATGGCATTCACCATATTGATATGCACATGAAATTGTTGGATGAAGAAACTTTATTGGTGAGCAAATATCCCGAAGGTGTGGCAGACGGTCCTCAAATTGAAGACAACATAGATTATGTGTTGAGTAATTTCAACTCTACCTTCGGAACGGCCTACGACGTCAAATGGATTGATGCACCGCCGAGCACAGGAGGGAATTACCCAGATACAGGGGGCTACTACCGTACGTTTACTAATGCTGTTTTTGTGAATGGAACCATCATGGTGCCTACGTATAGAGCAGAAGTAGACGGACCAGCACTGCAACAATGGCAAGATATGATGCCGGGATATAATATCGTAGGAATAGATGTGGACAACTCGGGAGAAAACCTGATTTCCAGTCTGGGAGCTATCCACTGTATCACACATACCATCGGTGTAGCCGATCCGTTATGGATTGTTCACCAACGAATTAGACAAGCTGAAGCTAACGATGTGATGAATATTGAAGCGCAAATCAAACATATTTCTGGTATCGCAAATGCGAGTGTATTTTGGAAAGAGGCTTCAAGTTCTACATGGAATGAATCCGCGATGGTGGATGTGGGCAATGACATGTGGGCAACCGATATTACCATGCCAGATACCGAAGAAAATATCCAATATTATATTGCCGCCGAAGCCGTTTCAGGTAAAATAATGACGCGCCCGATGGTAGCGCCTGAAGGGTATTGGAGTATCAATCTCGGTGAAGTACTTTCAGTGAATGAACCTAATTTTACTAGCGTTTTAGGACCATTCCCTAACCCAGCTTTCAATGAGGTGTCGTTCCAATTCAGCCAAGAATTCAATGCTGTGGCTGTAAAAGTTTCCAATGTACTAGGTCAGACACTGTTGGAGGATACATTTGCTTTGGAAGGAAATCGTTTAACGGTGCCGTTGGCAGGAAATTGGACGGGTACACTGTTTGTTTCTTTAACTACTTCCGAAGGAACCACAGTGAAAAAGGTGCTTAAGAAATAGACCATAGCTTTATTAACAGGTAGTGCCCGAAAATTGCGAATAACTTCTGTTCGAGGTGCTTTAGAGGAATGCATAATTTTGTAATTTCACGCTATGTTGCGTACCATTTTACAAAAGTATGTCATTGCCCTGTTTTTGATTTCGTCTTCGTTATGTGCGCAGACCAATTCAATGGCTGAGTCCACTGATGTAGATATTGTAAAGGTATACGAGCAGGTCATAAAAGAAGGCTATCCATCTGTTCAGATTTACAAAGAATTGGCCATGGCGCAATATTTCCGTAGCAATTACAGCGAAGCCAAAAAATGGTTTGAGGCATGGTTCAAAATTGAACGTCCAAAAGATCAAACCGCCCTACACCGTTACAGGCAAACGCTAAAAGCACTTAAGGTTTCTGTTGAAAATAATGAATTCTTGGGTGAACAGAGCGAAGAAAGCAACTGAAAGTCGCTCCACTTTTTGGTTGCTTTGAAATTATTTGACTGTTTTAGAAACTTCTTCGTACCGAAAGCAATGGGTGAGATGGTCATTTACCATGCCCGTGGCTTGCATATGGGCATATACCACAGTACTGCCCACAAACTTGAATCCGCGTTTCTTTAAATCGGCACTCACTGCATCACTCAATAGTGTAGTGGCGGGCACTTCCTCTTTGGTCGACCGAGAATTCTGAATTGGAGTTCCATCCACAAATCCCCAGATGTAATCGCTAAAACTCCCGAATTCTTTCTGAACGGCCATAAAAGCTTGTGCATTTGTGACTGCCGCCCGCACTTTTAACTTGTTTCTGATAATGCCTGGGTTGTTCAGCAATTCTTGAATTTTTTCTTCGGAATATAGCGCCACTTTACGGTAGTCGAATGCATCAAACGCGTTTTTGAAATTCTCTCTTTTCCGAAGCACCGTTATCCAACTCAAACCCGCCTGAAACGTTTCTAAAATTAGAAATTCAAACAAGCTTCGATCATCTTTTACGGGAACACCCCATTCGGTATCGTGGTAGGCCACATACAAGGGATCGTCTCCACACCACCAACAGCGTTTTTTTTCCATGTAATTCAGATTGTGTTTAACGAAAGGTAGTAAGTTTTTTTGCTTTACTACGTCTTAGTTGCTATGAAAATATCAGAAGATACTAAAGAAGTCCTGGTTGTTGATGCCATTGCATCGGCCATGGAGTATAGCAACTATAGAGATTTGGTAGCACGACACGCTGCGGAGGAAACTAGTACGGGAAACGTTCAAACGGAGGCGCTTAGTGAGTATACGCAATTGAATAACGCTAGGATGCGCCGCTTAGATAAAACGCTGAAGCCTTCAGAAGCCGTTGTACATCGGTTCAAGGATTTCAGAAAAAAACAAACATGGTTGGTAATCACCGAAAGCTGGTGCGGCGATGCGGCGCAAAGCTTACCGGCAATCAACAAAGTGGTCGGGTTGGCAGAACAAATCGACTTAAAAATTGTACTTCGAGATGAACATCCCGAATTGATGAATGCCTTTTTAACGAAAGGGTGTCGGTCTATCCCCAAATTAATTGTGTACGATCATGAACTGGAAAGAATAGTTGCCGATTGGGGCCCAAGGCCTTCAAAAGCCACCGCCATGGTTGAACGTTATAAAAAGCAACATGGCACATTAACTCCTGAATTCAAAAAGGATTTGCAAGTGTGGTACACCCGTGACAAAGGGCAAAATATCTTTGAGGATCTCGCGCAATTGATTGCCTAATATTGTCCTGGAAAATTATACGAAATCGTACCGAGTTGTGACGGTTTGGAAGCTTTTGTTGTAAACCGAGCTTCATTTGCGTATTCAAGTGCACTGTTGATGAGGCAACCGTTGGAAGTGGTTGAGAGCCCTTGATTGTACGTAGCCTTGGTCACCCTGCCGGTAGCGCTCACTTCAATAGATATAACGATGAGTCCGCCGCCTTCGCAGGTGTACACCGGATTAGGTAAATCGATTGCAGAGCGATCTCTTAAGCTATAGCGAATGGTGGTTTTGCGATTGCTTCCGGCCGATTGCTGTCTCTTGCCGTCTTCCGCCTTTAACGAGCTTTCATACGTTTCCTGCATTTTATCCTTGGCAGCTTTTATATCCGCATCAGAGGTGTTGGTGAGCCCTTCGGTTAT